>NZ_JBHYKG010000618.1:0-1010 GCF_042741245.1 Kitasatospora sp. NPDC058965 | reverse complement strand
CCCCCGGACGCGCCCGCCCGCCCGGCGAGGCACTCTGGGAACTCAGGACCGCCGGACGAGGGACGAAGCATGGGACTGCTGCGCAGGAACGGGCGCACCGCGCCGGTCGAGCCGGACGAGCAGCTGGCCGAACTGGCCGCCGAGCTGGCGGCCGAGCAGCGACCGGAGGCCACGGCGCGCACCGGCGTCCGCCGCCTCGCCCAGGCGCTGACCCGGGCCCGGTTCGCCGGCGGCGGCCGTGGCGAGGGGCGCGGCCGGTCCCCGGTCACCGACCGGCTGTTCGCCGCCGCCCCGCGGATCCCGGTCCGCGACCTGGCCACGCTGCGCCGCCAGCACCCCGGGGCGGGCACGCCCGAGGAGCTGGCCGACCGGCTGGTCACCGGTGCCTGTCGGGCCACCGCCGCGATCGGGGCCGGGGTGGGCGCGGCGGCCGTGGTGCCCAGCGTGGCGATCACCGCGGAGCTGGCGGCCGAGCTGCTCGCCGTCGCGGCGGTCGAGGTCAAGCTGATCGCCGAGCTGCACCAGGTCTACGGCCAGGCCGCCGCCGGCAACCGGCTGGAGCGCACCACCGCCTACCTGGGCGCCTGGGCCCAGCGGCGCGGCATCGACAGCATCAGCCTGCTGCGGCCCAGCGGGGTCCTCACCATGGGTGCGGGGGCCCGGGTCCGGCAGCAGGTCAGCCGCCGGCTGGCCCGCGGCTCGCTGCGCAAGCTGCCGTCGCTGGCGCCGTTCCTGCTCGGCTCCGCGCTCGGCGCCCACCTCAACCGGCGGGACACCCGGCGGCTCACCGAGCAGGTCCGGGCGGACCTGCGCGGCCGCCCGCCGGTCGAGGGGGCGACCTACTGGGAGGCGGCGGCCGCCGGGACACCCGGCCCGCGCTGACCGCCCGCCCGCGAAGGCCGTGGGCCCGCCAAGGCCGTGGGCCCGCCAAGGCCGTGGGCCCGCCAAGGCCGTGGGCCCGCCAAGGCCGTGGGCCCGCCAAGGCCGTGGGCCCGGCCCCGTCCGAGGAC
>NZ_JBHYKG010000617.1:0-1019 GCF_042741245.1 Kitasatospora sp. NPDC058965 | reverse complement strand
AGACGCCGGCACCAGCACCGGGCCGCCGACTGTCACCGCCGCTGGAACGAGGTCACTGCAGCCACGTGATCACGAACTACAGCTGCCGTGACAGTCCCTGTTGTCAGCCGGACGGGGTGGTGTTCGCCGAGAGGATCTGGGTCGCCTTACGGACCCGGTCCTCGATCTGCTGACGGTACTCGCTCAGCACGGTCACGTTGCTGTCGATGTAGGACTTGTCGTATGCGGTCTGGACCGCGAGGTCAATGCCTATGAGGTTGGTCGAGAGTTTGCAGTCGATGTCGGCCTTGGCCTGGGCGATTTCTTCGGCGGAGTGCGGAACCGCTTCGCTGCCGGCGAGGCGCTGCGGTTGCGTTATCGGACTGGTCGTCGCTTCGAACGGCGTTTCATAGTGGTAGCCCTTGACCTTCATACAAGCACTCCACTGCGCGGTGGCGGCGGAGACGCGTGGGTCTTCGAGTGGCTCCTTTGGCCCACCATTAGGCAGCGCACTCGCATCGATCCCCGGAAGAGGGCCTCCGATGGCTTCGATGCCCTTGGCCTTGCAGCCCCCGGCAGGTACTGGTTTGTTGCCGAACGTCGTCACCGATCTCCCGGATGCGTCGCGACCGAACTCCACGGCGATGGCGTCGGCCGAAAGCGGCGCAGTTCCCTGGCCGCCAGCAGGGGGAAGCCGAACCATGTTGTAGCCGCTGATGGCCGCTCCTGCTGGATCGAAGAACCCATAAAGATGAGTGTGCTCCAACAGGTCCCTCACGGCGGTATCGGATCCCACCAGCAGGGTGGGCGAACTTGGGAGGCCGAAGTCCCGCATGCACTGCGCGGTGACTGCGTTGGCGGCGTCCTGAAGGACTGCCGCCTGGCGCGGGCTGGCAAGATAATCGCTTATCGGACGAACAATCTGATCGGGAGAGGTGACAACGGGGATCGCTCCGATCGGGACGGCCGGCTCCCCAGCGCCCGACGAGCCGCTGCACGCGGTCAGGGCGAGCACGGGTACCAGCCAAACGGCAATACGT
>NZ_JBHYKG010000616.1:0-1080 GCF_042741245.1 Kitasatospora sp. NPDC058965 | reverse complement strand
CGGCTGCTTAATATGTGTATACGAGACATATCCTACCACCTGCCCTCCGCACCCGACCGGGGCCGGCGCCGGGGCCCGGGCCCGCGGCCGCCGCCCGGCGGCGGGACCGGGCGTCGATCCGGCCGACTTTCGCCGCTGTCAGCCGCCCGGTGGTCCCGATAGGCTGATCCGCATGTCAGATCTGGAGGGGTACCAGCTGCTTCGGGAGCTGGAGAACGGTCCGACCGGAACCGTCTGGGAGGCGCTGGATCGGCAGTTGGGGCACCGGGTGGCCGTGCACCAGGTCCCGCCGCAGGCCTCGGCCGAGGCGGCCGAGCGTTCGCTGGCCGAGGCCGAGAAGGTCGGGCGGCTGGCCCACCCGCACCTGGTCGCCGTCCAGCACCGCACCGAACGGGCCCTGGTGGCCGAGCTGTTGACCGGCCGACCGGTGGACCCGGCGGGCGGCGACGACCTGGGGCTGCTGCTGGTCCAGGCGCAGCAGGCGTTCCTGGGCCTGCAGGCCGCGCACGCGGTCGGGGTGGTGCACTGGGCGCTCCGGCCGGACCGGCTGGTCGCCACCGACCAGGGCGGCCTCAAGCTGACCGGCTTCGGCACCGCCTACCTCGCTCCGGCGGTGGAGACCGGCAACGCCCCGTACCTGGCCCCCGAGCAGTGGCGCCAGGTGCCGGCCGACGGGCGCGCCGACCTGTACGCGCTGGGCTGCTCGCTCTTCCACCTGGTGACCGGTCGGCCGCCCTACCCGGGCAGTTCGGCCGAGGAGTTGATGCACCGCCACCTGAACGACCCGGTGCCGTCGGCGGCCCCGTACCGGCCCGGGCTGCCGCGGGCGCTGGACGCGCTGCTGCAGGCGCTGATGGCCAAGGACCCGGCGGCCCGCCCGGCCGACGCGGCCGCCGTGCGGACCCGGCTGGGCGAGATCGCCGCCGGGTACCACGGGCAGGCGGACCGCCGCCCGGCCCCGCCCGGTTTCGCCCCGCCGCCCGGTTTCGCCCCGCCGCCCGGCTACGCGCCGCCGCCCGGTTTCGCGCCGCCCGTCGGCGCCCACCCGGCAGCCCCCGCACCGGCGTTCGCGCCGCCGCC
>NZ_JBHYKG010000615.1:0-1090 GCF_042741245.1 Kitasatospora sp. NPDC058965 | reverse complement strand
CTCCCGCACCGCGCGGGAGCGGCCGGAGCCGACCCACTGAGCCAGGAGAGCAGTCGATGACGGAACGTCAGATCATCCACACCCGGCACACCGCGGTCGCGGCCGCTCCACCGGCCGCGCTCTACGCGCTGGTGGCCGACGTCACCCGGTGGCCGGCCGTGTTCGGGCCCAGCGTGCACGTGGAGGTGCTGGAGCGCGGCGAGGGCTGGGAGCGCTTCGAGATCTGGGCCGTGGTGAACGGGGAGGTGGGCAGCTGGGTCTCCCGGCGCACGCTGGACCCGCAGGCCCTGCGGATCACCTTCGACCAGGAGCGCAGCCGGGCCCCGATCGGCTCGATGGGCGGCGAGTGGCTCTTCCAGGAGCTGCCGGACGGCCGCACCGAGATCGTGCTGCTGCACCACTTCTCGGCGGTGGACGGCGACCCGGCCACCGAGCGGTGGATCACCGAGGCGCTGGACCGCAACAGCCCCGAGGAGCTGGCCGCACTGGTCCGGCTGGCCGAGTACGGGCACCCGGTGGAGGACGTGGTCTTCTCGTTCACCGACACCGTCGAGCTGGCGGGCGCCCCCGAGGACGTCTACGCGTTCGTCGACCGGGCGGACCGCTGGGCGGACCTGCTGCCGCACGTGCGCCGGGTCCGGCTCAGCGAGCCCACCCCCGGGGTGCAGGAGCTGGAGATGGACACCGTCACCGCCGACGGTTCCGCGCACACCACCCGCTCGGTGCGGGTCTGCCGGGACGGCGAGTGGATCGCCTACAAGCAGCTGGTGGCGCCGAAGCTGCTGCTCGGCCACAGCGGGCTCTGGTCCTTCGGCACGGGCGACGGCTCGGCCGTGGTGACGGCCCGGCACACCGTCGCGATCAACCCCGAGGCGGTGGCCGAGGTGCTGGGCGAGCAGGCCACGCTGGCCGACGCCCGCGCCTACCTGCGCGAGGCGCTGGGCCGCAACAGCCTGGCCACCCTCTCGCACGCCGCCCAGCACGCGGAGACGGTCCGGCAGGGCTGAACCCGCCGCGGTACCCGTGCGGCCCCTCCCGACGGTCCGGGAGGGGCCGCACGGGTGTCGGCGGGTAGGGCGGCGGGTCAGAC
>NZ_JBHYKG010000614.1:0-1133 GCF_042741245.1 Kitasatospora sp. NPDC058965 | reverse complement strand
ACCTCTGCCCTGCGGTCCTTGGATCGCAGGGCAGAGGGGCCATGCGCTGATACCGGCTGGCTGGCCGTCAGTTCGCGGCTGATCCGGCCCGACCTTGACCGGACCGTGGCTGCGGGTGAGCCGCCGAACCATGATGCCGATCATCGCCCAACGGATCATGGTCTCCGAGTGAGCCGGGCCGGCTGATGAGGATCTGCGGCCCGGGGATGCCCGACAGCTCGACGGGCCCGCCGGCGGGCAGCACCAGTCGGCCTGGCCCAGGGGTGCGGAGAGGCGGGCGGCCGTTCAGTCAGTCGCGGGTGCCGGACGTGGCAGGTGCGGAGAACAGCTGGCCGCCGGGGCCAAGCGGGCGACGGCTTCCGGGAACCGGCGCGGGGCGCGAGACGACGGGTGTTGCCTCCTGGAACGGTGAGCGGTCCACCGACGCGAGGCGACGGGCCCGTGCGTCGTCCGCGCCTGGGAGGTCTGCGGCGGATTCGGAGAAGGGCTGCCACAGCGGGTCTCCCCACACCCAACGAACGACCGCTATCAGGGCGTGTGACCCTATGGGCAAATCTTCCTCGTCGAGCCCATGCTCTAGACCAATCTAGGCAGACAGCCGGGCACGCGCCCGGTCTGATGAGCTACTGAATCCCACTACCTTTGGTGACCATCCGATGCCCCGGACCTCAGCTCTCGCCCCCAAGGCATAAATCTCACCTATAAACAGATGGTGATTACCTGTCAGTCGACCGGGAATCACCATCAAATAAGTGCCGCAGAAATTCCGCAAAGGCGACGGAGCCCGGAATACGGATTTCCGCTCGCACCAACCCACCTCGCGGCGAACCTCCGACGTACGAGACCAGGTGGAGCCAGAAGCCGGTCGGCCCCGGGGGCTGGAGACCCCAGGCTGGCACGGGCGACCAGCATTGAGGCGGCGGCCAGGGCACTGCGTCGCACTCTCGGCAGCCCGCTCGCCCCCCTCCCGGGGTGTGCGTATCACTGTTACTCAGCACAACAGTGATACGCACACCCCGCCGACCGTCCCAGCAGGACCAGCTGGTGGCGGCGGGCCAACGGCTCCTGGTGGCCGCCGAGGGTGCCGGCTCCGAGTGCGTATCACTGTGATTCTCAGCAACAGTGATACGCAC
>NZ_JBHYKG010000613.1:0-1206 GCF_042741245.1 Kitasatospora sp. NPDC058965 | reverse complement strand
CCGCCCGCGCCGCCCCCCGCGGCCCCCCCCCCCCCGCGGGGCACCCCCGGCGGGCGGGGGGGCCCCGCTGCTTCTCCCACGGCGCACGGCGCTGGGGGACGGACCGGGTGTGGAACGGCCGCTCAAAGCGTTCCGCACCCGCCCCGTGGCATCCCGGCGCCGTGCGCGAGGGCGGTCGGCGAACCGACCGCCTGCCGGGGCCCGCCGGAGCCCCGTCCGCGTCCGACCGCCGCGGGTGTCCGGGCCACCCCAGGGGGGAGGGGGTGGCACGGGCACGCCGTTCCGCGTCGATCGGCCGCACCTACAAGGTAAGACGTACCGGGGCCGGCAAAGTTACGTCCGGCGGGTGTGAGTTGGCTCTCGCTACGGTCCGCTCACCGGCATTCACCCGCCCATACCACACGCGTGCGGGCGATCAACGTCACCCTCCCCGCAGACGCGGCAACCCAGCGTGATAGGAATCGTGTCATTCCAGGACGGACAGGGCGGGAGATGTAGCGATGGCCAGGAGCGTTGTCGTCACCGGGGGTGGCACCGGGATCGGCCTGGAGATCGCCCGCAGGTTCGTCGAAGCGGGTGACCGGGTGGTGATCGTGGGCCGGCGCCGGGCGGTGCTGGAGGCGGCCGTCGAGCGGCTGGGCGGCGCGGTCAGCCTGCTGGTCTGCGACCTGGCCGACCCGGACGAGGTGGAGGCGGCGCTGCGGGTGCTGCCCGCCCGGATCGACGTGCTGGTCAACAACGCGGGCAGCCGGGAGACCGGGTTCGGGGTCGGCCCGCACGCCCTGCTGGCCCGCTGGCGCGGTGACTTCGAGCGCAACGTGCTGACCGCGGTGCTGCTCACCGAGTCGGTGCGGGACCGGCTGACCCCGGGCGAGGGCCGGGTGGTGACGATCAGTTCCATCGCGGCGCTGCGCGGGGCCGGCTCGTTCGGCGCGGCCAAGGCCTCGCTGCACGCCTGGAACCACTTCCTGGCCGCCCAGCTGGGACCGTCCGGGATCACCGCCAACATCGTGGCGCCGGGCACGGTGGCCGGCACCGAGTTCTTCGGCCCCCGGCTGGACGAGGCAGAGGTCTCCCGCCGGGCCGCGCGCACCCTGCTGGGCCGGATCGGCGAGACCGGCGAGGTCGCGGCCGCCGTGCACTTCCTCTCCTCGCCGGAGGCCGGGTTCATCACCGGCGAGATCCTGCACTGCAACGGCGGGGAGC
>NZ_JBHYKG010000612.1:0-1225 GCF_042741245.1 Kitasatospora sp. NPDC058965 | reverse complement strand
CCGTTCCGCCCCCAGGTCAACGACCTCGGCCTGCAGTTCGTCCAGGACCTCAACCACGACTGGGCCGGCGGCCACCAGGCCTTCAACAGCGGCAAGTACGACCAGTGGATCCCCGCCAAGACGGCCACCACGATGGCGTACATGAACCGCGGCGACATCCCGTTCCACTACGCACTGGCCGACGCGTTCACCATCTGCGACGCCTACCACTGCTCGATGCTGAGCTCCACCGACCCCAACCGCTACTACATGTGGACCGGTTACACCGGCAACGACGGCACCGGCGGCGGTCCGGTGCTCGGCAACCAGGAGGCCGGCTACAGCTGGACCACCTACCCCGAGCGCCTGGAGCAGGCCGGCGTCTCCTGGAAGATCTACCAGGACATCGGCGACGGCCTGGACGCGGCCGGTTCCTGGGGCTGGATCAGCGACGCCTACCGGGGCAACTACGGCGACAACTCGCTGCTGTACTTCACCAACTACCGCAACGCCCAGCCCGGCAGCGCGCTCTACCAGAAGGCCCGCACCGGCACCGACGTCAAGGCCGGCGACGGCCTGTTCGACCAGCTCAAGGCGGACGCCGCGGCCGGCACGCTGCCGCAGGTCTCCTGGATCGTCGCCCCCGAGGCCTACACCGAGCACCCCAACTGGCCCGCCAACTACGGCGCCTGGTACGTCTCCCAGGTACTGGACGCACTGACCGCCAACCCGGACGTGTGGGCGAGGACGGCGCTGTTCATCACCTACGACGAGAACGACGGCTTCTTCGACCACGTGGTGCCGCCGTTCCCGCCGTCGGGCAGCTCGCAGGGCCTGTCCACCGTCTCGGCCTCGGCCGACTACTTCGGCGGCAAGAGCGGCTACGCGGCCGGTCCGTACGGGCTCGGCCAGCGGGTGCCGATGCTCGTGGTCTCGCCGTGGAGCACCGGCGGTTACGTCTGCTCGGAGACCTTCGACCACACCTCGATCATCCGGTTCATGGAGACCCGCTTCGGCGTCCAGGAACCGCACATCTCGCCCTGGCGGCGGGCCGTCTGCGGCGACCTGACCTCCGCCTTCGACTTCACCACCTCGAACACGACCCCGGCCGCACTGCCCTCCACCGCCGGCTACCTGCCGCCCGACGGCAACCGCCACCCCGACTACGTGCCCACCCCGCCCGCCACCGGCGCCGTCCCCGTGCAGGAGGCCGGCAGCAAGCCCACCCGCCCGCTCAAGTACGCGC
>NZ_JBHYKG010000611.1:0-1228 GCF_042741245.1 Kitasatospora sp. NPDC058965 | reverse complement strand
TCGGCCTGGCCGACCAGCTCGCCGTAGATCTTGAGGTACTCCTCGGGGCCGGCTGCCACCGCTGCCAGGGCCCGGCTGGCCATCAGGATCGGCTGCGCGCCGGCCGCCTGGACCACCGCCAGCTGCTCCTGGTAGGCGGCCCGGACCGCGTCCAGCGACCAGCTGGCCGGATCGAGCTGGTCGGTTCCGACGCCGCAGGCGAGCCGGCCGCCGACGGCGCGTGCCTCGGCGCCCGAGCGGGTGATCAGCTCCTTGGTGGCCGGCCAGTCCAGGCCCATGCCGCGCTGCGCGGTGTCCATCGCGTCGGCCACCCCGAGGCCGAGCGACCACAGGTGGTGGCGGAAGGCCAGCGTGGACTCCCAGTCCACGGCGGCGGGTGCGCCGGGCGCGTTGTCGCCCAGAGGGTCGGCCACCACGTGCGCGGCGGCGAAGGCGACCCGCGAGCCGGGCCGGCCCGTCGGACGGCCCCACTCGATCGGCGCGCTGAGCCGGTGGACACCGCCCGGCAGGTTGACGGTGGCCATCAGAGCATCAGCTCCGGCACCTCGAGTCGGCGGCCCTCGGCCGCGGAGCGCAGGCCCAGTTCGGCGAGTTGTACGCCCTTGGCGCCCGCGAGCAGGTCCCACTCGTAGGCCGAGCCGGTGGCCACGTGCTTCAGGAACAGCTCCCACTGGATCTTGAAGCCGTTGTCGAACTCGGCGTTGTCGGGCACCTGCTGCCACTGCGAGCGGAACGACTCGGTGACCGGCAGGTCCGGGTTCCACACCGGCTTCGGCGTCGCGGCGCGGTGCTGGAAACGGCAGTTGCGCAGGCCCGCCACCGCACTGCCCTCGGTGCCGTCGACCTGGAACTCCACCAGCTCGTCCCGGTCCACCCGCACCGCCCAGGACGAGTTGACCTGCGCGGTGATGCCGCCCTCCAGCTCGAAGATGCCGTACGCGGCGTCATCGGCCGTGGCCGGGTAGGCGCGGCCCTGCTCGTCCACCCGGGACGGGATGTGGGTGGCGGTGTGCGCGTACACCGAACGCACCGGCGCGACGATGTTGTCCAGCACGTAGCGCCAGTGCGGGAACATGTCCAGGATCATCCCGCCGCCGTCCTCGGCCCGGTAGTTCCACGACGGGCGCTGCGCACTCTGCCAGTCGCCCTCGAACACCCAGTAGCCGAACTCGCCGCGCACCGACAGGATCCGGCCGAAGAAGCCGCTGTCGACCAGCCGCTTGAGCTT
>NZ_JBHYKG010000610.1:0-1235 GCF_042741245.1 Kitasatospora sp. NPDC058965 | reverse complement strand
CCACTGCTCCGGCCGGGCACCCCGGTGTGCGTCAGCCGGGCGGCCCGACGCACCGACCGGAGGCCACCCTCGGCCCGGCCCGGTCGGCTTGCATCCGGTACCCGGGTACAGGCTTACCGTCGGAGACGTCCCCGGGCGCACGGCGCGGAGACGGACACGGACACGGAGTCCGGAGCGAGGAGCGAGCCATGACCGGGCTGAGCTGGGTACCGGCGTCCTGCACGCTGCCCACGGAGCAGCAACCGCTGCGGGTGGCGGAGTGGGACCGGTTGTTCGCCACGTGCCTGACCGCGTCGACCCGCCCCGACCGCACGCGGCTGCACCTGGTGCTCGCCGGTCGCGCGGGCGTGGGGGAGTGGGCGCGGGACCTGGCGGACCGTGAGGGCGGCTGCTGCTCGTTCTTCACCTTCACCGTCAGCACGGGGCCGGAGGTCCACCTGGACGTCGAGGTGGACGCCCGGCACGAGCAGGTGCTGGACGCCCTGCAGGCACGTCTTGAGGGCGGCCGGCCGTGAGGACCGAGGGCCTGCGCTCCGGACAGGTCGCCGAGGCGGCCGGGGTGAACGTCCAGACCCTGCGCTACTACGAGCGGCGCGGCCTGCTGGCCGAGCCGGCCCGCAGCTCCGGCGGCCACCGCCTGTACGACCAGGACGCGGTCACCGCGCTGCGGGTCATCAAGGCCGCCCAGCGGCTCGGCTTCACGCTGGAGGAGGTCGCCGAGCTGCTGGAGACCGGCCGGCACCGCCACGGCCGCCCCGTCCCCGGGCTGCAGGAGCGCGCCCGGACCAAGCTCGCCGAGGTCGACGCGAGGATCGCCGACCTCGCCACCATCCGCGAGGCGCTCGTCGCCGCTGTCGACGCCGGCTGCGACGACCTCACCCGGTGCGCCACCAGCTCGTGCTGCCCCATCCCGTTCACCGACCTCGCCGAGGAGAACCGCCGTGCCGACCCCTGCTGCTGATGAACCCGCTGCCCGTGCGTCGAAGGCCCTCGGGGCGCTCGCCGTACTCGCCTGCCTGGCCTGCTGCGCGCTGCCCGTCCTGATCACCGCCGGTGTGGTGGGTGCGGGCGCCGGGGCGGTGGTCGGATGGCTCCCGGCGATCGCCGGCGCCCTGGCCGTGCTCGCGGGCGGGACCTGGTGGGCAGGCCGTCGCCGGGAGGTGCGCGGGTGCGGCTCCTCCTCGTGCGGTGCCGGTGGATGCGGCTGCGCGACGGCCGGAGCTCCGGTTCAGGTC
>NZ_JBHYKG010000609.1:0-1320 GCF_042741245.1 Kitasatospora sp. NPDC058965 | reverse complement strand
ACCAACGTCATCGTCGCCCTGGCCCGCATCGACGGCCACGTCGTGGGCATCGTCGCCAACCAGCCCCAGTCCCTGGCCGGCGTCCTGGACATCAACGCGAGTGAGAAGGCCGCCCGCTTCGTCCAGATGTGCGACGCCTTCAACATCCCCCTCATCACCCTCCTCGACGTCCCCGGCTTCCTGCCCGGCGTCGACCAGGAACACGACGGCATCATCCGCCACGGCGCCAAACTCCTCTACGCCTACTGCAACGCCACCGTCCCCCGCATCCAGCTCATCCTGCGCAAGGCCTACGGCGGCGCCTACATCGTCATGGACTCCCGCTCCATCGGCGCCGACCTCTCCTACGCCTGGCCCACCAACGAGATCGCCGTCATGGGCGCCGAAGGCGCCGCCAACGTCATCTTCCGCCGCGACATCAACGCCGCCGAAGACCCCGACGCCATGCGCGCCCAGAAGATCAAGGAATACAGGACCGAGCTCATGCACCCCTACTACGCGGCCGAACGCGGCCTGGTCGACGACGTCATCGACCCCGCCGAAACCCGCGAAGTCCTCGCCGCCGCCCTCACCATGCTCCGCACCAAGCACGCCGACCTCCCCAGCCGCAAGCACGGCAACCCCCCCATGTAACCCACCACGACGGGAGACCCCCATGCCCGAACCGTCCCTGCGGATCACCCGCGGCAGCCTCACCGACGAGGAACTGGCCGCCCTGACCGCCGTCCTGATGGCCCGCGCCGCCGCGGTCGCCGCGCCGGAGCCGGAGGCCCGGGTGATCCGGTTGCCGCGGCTGTCCGCCCGGCGCCCGGCCTACCACTCGCCGGTCAGCTGGATGCAGGCCGCCTGAGCCGCGGCCCCCTTCCGCCGAGCAGCGGCGGAAGGGGGCCGCACCACCCCAGGGCTACCGCTCGCAGCCGGCCGGCCAGATCTCGTGCACCCACAGGCCCGCCGCGCGGGTGAGCGCGGCGATCCGGGCCGGCTCGCAGTCCGGGCTGCCGTCCCAGACCGCGACCATCTCGTCCACCATGCCCACCAGCGCCCGGCCCAGGTCCTCGCCCAGCCCGCCGGCCGCGGTCGGCGCCAGCCGGTGCACCGCGGTCGCCTCGGCCGTGATCTCGTTGCGCGGCAGCGGTCCCGCACTGGCCGGCAGCAGGATCTCCACCTTCCCGCCGTGCTCCCGCACCGCCTCGGCGAACCAGGTCTCCGGCCCGGGCCGCAGCGCGGTCACCCCGACCAGCTCGTACGGTCCGTAGGTGGTGATCAGCCGCCACAGCTCGCCCCGGACCAGGATCTCGCCGAGGTCCGAGATCCCCTGGT
>NZ_JBHYKG010000608.1:0-1324 GCF_042741245.1 Kitasatospora sp. NPDC058965 | reverse complement strand
GGATCGGCGTATCGCCGATCCGCACCGGACCGCCGCCTCCCGCTCAGTCGAGCAGGACCAGTCGAATGCCGCTCGCCTCCACCCAGTCCTCCGCCTCGGTCACCAGGCGACGCACCTGCGCCGGTGAGAGACCCTTGAGCCGGATCACCCGTACCGTGAGCACCATGTACGCGTTGATCGCCAACCGATCCTCGATGCCGGCCAGCCAGACGCGCTCACCGAGCGCATACCTGACCAGTGCTTCGGACTCCAGCCGCCCAATCAACTCGGGGTGCGCCAGTGACGCGCGCGCGGCTGCGACGAAGTCCGAGATGTCCCGTACCGGTTGGTCCACCCGGAACAGCATCGCCATGCACTGCTGGAATACCCGCTCGGCGATGGTGTACTGCTCAATGCCTCCGCTCGATATCCGGGCCCTCATGACCTTCTCGTAGTAGTCCCTTCGGTCAGGTTGATTGAGCAGCCCAGCCAGTAGCCAACTGCCGTACACCGAGCGCGGATCCGGCTGCTCCGGGCGCTGACCTGCGGTCCCGCTCATGTCCACTTCACCGCCTCGACTTCCCGGACCAGACCGTCGAGCTCAGCCAGCGTCAGACTCCGCCAGGCGTAGATCTGGTCCAGCTTCATTTCCGTCGCCGCAGCCAACCCACGGTGCTCGCTCGCCGCCTTCGCGGTGATCGAACGCAGTCGCGCGTACTCGGCCGCATCACCCACGGCTTCCTCGAATACCATCCGGGTGACCAGTTGCAGGCAGTTCCGGACGGGCAGGTGGTCGATCGGCACCTCAGCCACCAAATCGAACTCTCCGTTCAGCTCGGCCCGGATCAGCGCTTCGGTCTCCCGCGGCGCGAAGTTCGGCCAGGCTGCCTCGGGGAACTGGCCAACCCAGTCGTACAGCGCCCAAGTCACCACTCGTGGATCGCACCGCGCAGACCAGCGCCATCGGATCGCCCCGCGGAAGAACCGGACAGCCGCCATGGGATACCACCGGTTGCTCTCCGCCAAGGCTCCCCTGACGTTCTCAGCTGTCGTCGCCGACCAGACCGCCTCGACAACTGCGGGCAGGGCAGCTGGCTCGTCAAACCGGTCATCAACCACTACCATCACGCCCCTTCTACTTTTGGCGCCGCGAGGAGATGGCGCGCTTGCCCTTGACCGCCAACCCTGCCAAACGAAGGGCCAAGGTGGCATAGGGACTGCAGGAGCGGAGCCCCCAACCAGCTCTGGACCATCACCGCTGGCTGAACGCTCGGTCACACTCCTCCGTACCGGCGCCCTCCCGCGACGATGACGGACGGACGAGGGCCCTGCCCCGGGTGCACCC
>NZ_JBHYKG010000607.1:0-1330 GCF_042741245.1 Kitasatospora sp. NPDC058965 | reverse complement strand
CATTTTTTCTGGGGCGGGGGGTGATACGAAACCGGGCCTGGCGTGTTAGTCGGGGAAGTGTCCCCCGCGGGGGGGGCCTCCCCGACACGCGCGGGCGGCCGGGCCCCCGGCGGCGGGGCGGGCGCGGCTAGAAGAAGTCGCCCTCGTCGTTGTCGTACTCTTTGTACTCGTTGTACTCGTTCACCACGACGCGCGGCTGGTCGTCGTCGAAGGCCTCGGCGAGCAGCGCGCCGCCGATCAGGCCCGCCGCGCCCGCGCCGATCAGCGCACCGGCGCCGTAGCCCTGGTGGCCCTGCTGCGGGTAGCCCTGGCCCTGGGGGTAGCCCTGCGGGTAGCCCTGGCCCTGCGGGTACCCCTGGGGCTGCGGGTAGCCCTGCGGCTGGGCGTAGCCGGCCTGCGGCGGGGTGTAGAACGGCGGCGGGGTGGTCTGCACCCGCTGGGCGCAGGCCGGGCAGGCCTGGATCTGCCGCGGCACGCCCCACTGCGGCGACCAGAGGACCACCGCCGAACCGGGGCCGTGGTTGGGGTCGAAGAAGCAGGTCATGGCGGGACTCCCCGTGACTGGGCCGGCCGGTGCGGGCGCGGCTGCGGTGGGCGGTGCTGAGGGTGCGGGCGGTGCTGACGGCACACGGGCTGCGTGCGCCGGCGGCACCGGTGCTGACGGCGCCTGAGGTGACGGTGCCTGGGCTGACGGCGCCGGGGCCGGTGACGGCGCGGGTGCCGACGGTGCGTGGGCCGCTTCCCCCGGCCGGGCGAGCCCCAGGCCGTGGACCCGCAGGATCCCCGCCATCCCGTCGGCACTGCCCCGGCCGACGGCGCGGAACTGCCAGTCCGCGCCGTGGCGGCGCAGTTCGCCGAAGACCACGGCCGTCGCGTTGCCGGTGTCGTCGGCGAGATCGTACCGGGCCAGCTCGGTGCCGCCGACCGGGTCGGTGACCTGGACGAAGGCGCCGTGCACCCGGTCGAACCGCTGCCCGTGCCGCTCCGGCTGGTAGAGCGCGACGGCGAGGACGATCCGCTCGACCTCGGCCGGCAGCCGGTCGAGCGCGACCTCGATCCGCTCGCGGTCGTGGCCGGGGCCCGCCTCGCCGGTGTCGCCGAGGTGGCGGACCGCACCGTCCGGGTCGGTGCGGTTGTTGAAGAAGACGAGGTGCCGGTCGGAGAGGACCCGGCCGGTCGGGCCGCAGAGCAGGGCGCTCGCGTCCAGGTCGTACTCGGCGTCCGCCGTCCAGCCCAGGCCGACGCGGACCGCGCGCAGGCCGGGGGCCAGCCGTCCCAGGGAGACGGTCTCCCCCTTGGTCAGGGCCACGCTCATGACCACTCCTCCATC
>NZ_JBHYKG010000606.1:0-1357 GCF_042741245.1 Kitasatospora sp. NPDC058965 | reverse complement strand
CGGCGGGAATGGTCAGACAGGCCCTAGGGCAGCGGCTCGTGCATCGTCGAGCAGTGGATGCCGCCGCCCCCGTCCATCAGGCGGTCGACGTCGAGCTGGACGACCTCGCGGCCGGGGAAGGCCGCCGCGAGCGTCTGCCGGGCCGTCTCGTCCTTCAGCCGGTCGCCGAACTGGGCCGTGATCACGGCGCCGTTGACGAGGTGGAAGTTGAGGTAGGAGTCCACGAAGGAGGCGCTGCGCGACCGGACGGTGTCCGGCCCGTCCACCCGGATCACCTGCAGGCGCCGGCCCCGGGCGTCGGTGGCGTTGGCGAGGATGGCGAACTGCTCGCGGGCGTCGCGCGCCCAGACGTCCTTGCGGTCCGGCGGGGGCAGTTGCACCATCACCACGCCCGGGCGGACGAAGCGCGAGGTGACGTCGACGTGGTCGTCCGTGATGTCCTCGCCGCGCAGGCCGGGCAGCCAGATCATCCGGTCCGCGCCGTAGGCGTCCAGCACCGCGGCCTCGACCTCGTCCCGGCTCATCCCGCGGTTGCGGTTCTTGTTGACCAGGCTGCTCTCGGTGGCCATCACCGTGCCGTCGCCGTCGGTCTCGATCGCGCCGCCCTCGCCGACCAGGTCCGCCCGGCTGAACCGCAGCCCGAGGTGGTCGGCGACCGCGCGGGCGGCCCGGGCGTCCCACTTGTGGGTCTGCTTCCTGCCCCAGCCGTTGAAGTTGAGGCCGACCGCCTCGATCCCGCCGTACCCGTCGCGCCGGAACACGGGGGCGATGTCGCGCATCCACAGGTCGTCGGTCGGGATCTCGGTGGTCACCTCGACCCCGGCGCCGCACCGGGCCCGGGCCTGGTGCGCGCTGTACCGGTCGGGGACGCACAGCACGACCGGCTCGAAGAGCGCGACGGTCCGGGCGATCAGCGCGATGTCCTCCTGAACGCCCTCCAGCCGGCGGCCCCAGACGGAGCTGCGGGACGGCCAGGACATCCAGGTGCGTGCGTGCGGGACGTCGTCCGCCGGCACCCGCGGCCGCGCCGCCGGCCCGGCGCCCCGGGTCGCCGGCGCGGCGGGGGCGGCACCGAAGAGACGCTCGCCGAGGGAACGTCGGCCACTGCGCGGTTCGCTCATGGGAATCTCCAGATCAAGTATTGCCCCGGCACGGCAGGTGTCACCTGCCGAGGCAGCCCGTGCCGGGCGCACCCGGCGGAGGCACCGGGCACGAGGCCCAATCTCGCACTGACTGAAAATTCAGTCAAGTCAATGGGCATGCGTTCACCAGCGGTGCGGCAGGGATCACGGGCCGCTCCGGCCGCCCCCCCCGGCCCGCCCCCCCCGCGGCCCGGGGGGGGGGGCCGCCCGACCAC
>NZ_JBHYKG010000605.1:0-1391 GCF_042741245.1 Kitasatospora sp. NPDC058965 | reverse complement strand
TCGGCCAGCCGGGCCGGGTCCACGGTGCGGCCGGAGCGGACCAGGTCCCGGATTGCGTCGGTGACGTCCCAGATGTTGACGTTCATGCCGGCCAGTACCCGGCCGGCGGCCAGCCAGAAGGCGACGAACTCGCGGCCACGAGACTCTCGGCCCCAACCCCGAGGGCTGCGTCGCCCTCCTGAAGATCCGGCCGCTCCTGTTCGGCACAGCCTGGAAGGTACTGGACCTGTTCCTGGAGGAGTGCTTCCTCCAGGCTGGCGAGCAGCCCGACCAGGGCCGCGGGTTCAGCATGCAGTACAAGGGGAAACGTGCGCGACAGACCGTCGGAAGGCCGAGCTTCCTTCCGGCTGACGCCTACCAGGCTGCTGCTCTGACACGGCAGCTGTAGTTCGTGATCGGCGGTGGTGCGGTGCTGGTCAGCGGCTCAGGGGGCTGGCTGCGGGCATGGGTGCGGCCACCGCGATCATGATCTTGTGTGACGAAGAATCAGAGCGCGGTGGCCGTGGAGGTCACGGTAGCGCAGGCGGTGTGGCGCGAAGGCGTCGGGGCGTTCATGGGACTGGTGGCGGGATGCTTCCCGCGTCGTGAGACACGGCAGACGCTGCGGGAGGTGACCGAGGCGGTGCTGATGGGCCTGGAGCGGATCAACTGCTGGACATTGGCCGAGGCGTTGGGGCATTCCGGTCCGCACCGGCTGCAGCACCTCCTGTCCCGGGCCGTGTGGGACCACGAAGCCGTTCGCGATCATCTTGCCGTCTTCACGGTGGGTCGTCTCGCCGACGACCAGGCGGTGCTGGTGGTGGACGAGACCGGCGACGAGAAGTCCTCCACCGACGCGGTGGGTGCCGCGCGGCAGTACTCCGGTGCGCTGGGCGGGATCGGCCTGGCGCAGGTCGCCGTCCATCTCACCTACGCCGGCCGGTTGGGGCACGCGCTGATCGACCGCGCTCTGTACCTGACGAAGGACTGGGCCGCAGACGAGGAGCGGCGCGAGCTGACCGGCGTTCCCGACGACCTCGGCTTCGCCACCAAGCCCCAGTTGGCCGCTGACCTGCTGTCCCGTGTCCGTGCGGCCGGGCTGCCGTCCCGCTGGGTGGCCGCCGACGAGGTCTGCGGCGGACACGCTCTGTGCCAGCGGATACCCGAGCTCGGCTTCGACTACGCCCTCGCGGTCCCCGCCAGTCACCGCGTCACCACCGCCATCGGTCGCTTGAGCACTGCGGATGTACTGGCCAAGGTGCCCAGGCGGGCCTGGCAGAGGCTGCGGACCGGGCACGGCACCAAGGGCGACCGGCACTACGACTGGGCGATGGTCGAGATCACCGGCGACGACACCCCGCCCGGCCATCAGAGCGGACACAGCCTCCTGCTCGTGCGCCGCCACCGCTACA
>NZ_JBHYKG010000604.1:0-1399 GCF_042741245.1 Kitasatospora sp. NPDC058965 | reverse complement strand
CCCAGGGGGCGGCCGACACCCTGGCGACCGGCCCGGTGCACTGCGTGGTGCTGGACCTGGACCTGCCCGACGGCGCCGCCGCCACCCTGCTGGCGGGGATCGAGCGTGATCCCGCCCTGCAGTCCGTCCCGATCCTGGCGTACCGCAGCCGCGGGGCCGGGGCCGCCGCGGAGCCGGCGGCCGGCCGGCCGCGGGAGGTACTGGCCGGGCTGGACGAGATGCGCGAGCGGATCGTGCTGCACATGAGTGCCGACCGGCCCGGCGACGTGCTGCCGCTGGCGCGCCGCGCCGAGCCGGTCTGGGACTCGGGGGTCGACCGGTCCCTGGTCGGGCGCACCGCGCTGGTCGTCGACGACGACGACCGGAACCTGTTCGCCCTCACCGGGATCCTGGAACTGCACGGCATGCACGTGCTGCAGGCCGACAACGGGCGGGCCGCGCTCGACACGCTGGCCGCGCACCCGGGCATCGACGTGATCCTGATGGACGTGATGATGCCGGAGATGGACGGGTACACGGCGACGGCCGCGATCCGGGCCATGCCCGAGCACGCCCGGCTGCCGATCGTCGCGGTGACCGCCAAGGCGATGATCGGCGACCGGGAGAAGAGCCTGGCGGCCGGCGCCACCGACTACGTGACCAAGCCGGTGGACGCCGGCCGGTTGATCGACCGGCTCCGGGAGCACCTCACCGGCTGACCGCGGCCGCGCCCGTGCCCCGTCCCGTTCGACCCGCCAGGAGAACACCGTGTCCCACCCCCTCGACCCGGCCGCCGACCGCCGTGCGGCCGCCCGGCCCGCGCCCGGTGCGGACCGGGTCGGGAGCCAGCGGTCCGGTCCGCCGGGGCCGGCCGGGGCGCCGGAGCAGGCGGTCGACCGGCTCGCCGCGGTGGTGGAGCGGCTGCGCGGGGAGCTGGAGCGGGTGCACGCGGACGCCGCGGCCCGGTCGCTGGTGGAGATGGCGGCCGGGGTGCTGGTCGAGCGGCTGCGCTGCGGGCCCGCCGAGGCGGCGGCCCAGCTGGCCGTGCTGGCCGAGCGGGCCGGGGTGCCGGTGCTGGAGGTCGCCGCCGACCTGGTGGACCGGGCGGCGGCCGACCGGATCTCCGCGCTGGCCGGGGCGTTCACCGGCACCGCGGCCGCCCGGCCCGATCCGGCGGCACTGCGGCTGCGCAGCGCCGAGGCGGGGGCGCTGACCGCGGACACCGCGGTGGTGGCGCGCTCGATCCTGGAGAACGCGCTGCGCCCGCTCGGGGCCGTGGCCGTCGCCGTCTGGGCCGCGCGTCCGGACCAGTCGCTCGCGCTGGCGGGCAGTGCGGGGTTCGGCGACGCGGAGGCGCAGCGCTGGCGGCACGTGCCGCCCGGGGTGGCCACCCCGGCGCGCCGGGCGCTGGACGAGCGCG
>NZ_JBHYKG010000603.1:0-1399 GCF_042741245.1 Kitasatospora sp. NPDC058965 | reverse complement strand
CTGAGGACAAGCCCTCGGCCTATTAGTACCGGTCAGCTCCACCCATTACTGGGCTTCCACATCCGGCCTATCAACCCAGTCGTCTACTGGGAGCCTTACCCTCTCAAGGAGGTGGGAGTGCTCATCTCGAAGCAGGCTTCCCGCTTAGATGCTTTCAGCGGTTATCCCTCCCGAACGTAGCCAACCAGCCATGCCCTTGGCAGGACAACTGGCACACCAGAGGTTCGTCCGTCCCGGTCCTCTCGTACTAGGGACAGCCCTTCTCAACACTCCTACGCGCACAGCGGATAGGGACCGAACTGTCTCACGACGTTCTAAACCCAGCTCGCGTACCGCTTTAATGGGCGAACAGCCCAACCCTTGGGACCTACTCCAGCCCCAGGATGCGACGAGCCGACATCGAGGTGCCAAACCATCCCGTCGATATGGACTCTTGGGGAAGATCAGCCTGTTATCCCCGGGGTACCTTTTATCCGTTGAGCGACGGCGCTTCCACAAGCCACCGCCGGATCACTAGTCCCTGCTTTCGCACCTGCTCGACCCGTCGGTCTCACAGTCAAGCTCCCTTGTGCACTTACACTCAACACCTGATTGCCAACCAGGCTGAGGGAACCTTTGGGCGCCTCCGTTACCCTTTAGGAGGCAACCGCCCCAGTTAAACTACCCACCAGACACTGTCCCTGATCCGGATCACGGACCCAGGTTAGACATCCAGCACGACCAGAGTGGTATTTCAACGTCGACTCCACAACGACTGGCGTCGCTGCTTCAAAGTCTCCCACCTATCCTACACAAGCCGAACCGAACACCAATATCAAGCTATAGTAAAGGTCCCGGGGTCTTTCCGTCCTGCTGCGCGAAACGAGCATCTTTACTCGTAATGCAATTTCACCGGGCCTATGGTTGAGACAGTCGAGAAGTCGTTACGCCATTCGTGCAGGTCGGAACTTACCCGACAAGGAATTTCGCTACCTTAGGATGGTTATAGTTACCACCGCCGTTTACTGGCGCTTAAGTTCTCAGCTTCGCCCCGACGAATCAGAGCTAACCGGTCCCCTTAACGTTCCAGCACCGGGCAGGCGTCAGTCCGTATACATCGCCTTACGGCTTCGCACGGACCTGTGTTTTTAGTAAACAGTCGCTTCTCGCTGGTCTCTGCGGCCGGCCCCAGCTCCGAGTGCAAGACTCATCACCAGTTCCGGCCCCCCTTCTCCCGAAGTTACGGGGGCATTTTGCCGAGTTCCTTAACCATAGTTCACCCGAACGCCTCGGTATTCTCTACCTGACCACCTGAGTCGGTTTGGGGTACGGGCCGCCATGAAACTCGCTAGAGGCTTTTCTCGACAGCATAGGATCATCCACTTCACCACAATCGGCTCGGCATCAGGTCTCAGACTAT
>NZ_JBHYKG010000601.1:0-1408 GCF_042741245.1 Kitasatospora sp. NPDC058965 | reverse complement strand
GCGTCAGGGCCGCACGCCAGTGACGCCCCGTCACCGGCCCCGCGCGGGCAGGTCCGCCAGCACCTCCCGGGCGGCCCGGGCGCCGGAGGCCAGCGCGCCCTGCACCGAGGCGGTGGCCCGGTGGTCCCCGCAGACGTACCGGCCCGGCGCCCACCGGGTGGACCGGGAGAGCGTGAGCGGCGCCGGCCCGGCCGGCAGCGCCTCGGCGATCCGGTAGGCGGCGAGCGGCTCCCAGCCCGCGGTGTCCACCCCGTACAGCTCGCCGGCCCGGCGCCGCGCCGCTCCCTCCTGCGCCGCGACGCCCAACACCGAGGTCGACACCAGCGCCCGACCGTCGGGCGAACAGTCGGGCACCACCTCGGAGAGCACCACCGTGTTCAGCACCCGGCGCCGCGCGTCGACCACCAGGATCGGCTCCCGCAGCGGGCTGACCGGCGCCGCGTGGTAGAACGTCGTCACCGACCGCGCCGGCGGCACCGCGAGCCCCGGCAGCAGCCGCGCCGCCCGGTCCGCGCCGGTCGCCACCACCACCGCGCCCGCCCGCAGCCGCGACCCGTCCGCCAGCACGACGCCGGCCGCGCCGCCCGCCGCCTCGACCCGCGCCACCTCGGCGGCGCAGCGCAACCGTCCGGCCGGCAGCCGCGCCGCCAACTGCCGCGGCACCGCGCCGATGCCGTGGCGCGGCAGTGAGAGGCGTCCGCGCAGCCTGGGGCGCCACACCAGGTGGAACAGGCGGCTCGACGTCGCCAGCTCCTCCTCCAGGAAGACGCCGGCCAGGAACGGCCCGAGCACGTCGGCCACGGTCCGCCGGGACAGCCCGGCCGACCGCAGCGCCTCGGCCGTGCTCGTCTCGGGCGCCCGCCGGACCACCGCGGCGGGCAGCAGCGCGTCACGCAGGCCCAGCAGCCCCAGCGCCGCGAGGTCGCGCGGCGGGAGCGCCGACCGGCCGGCCACCAGTGCGGGCAGCTGCCCGGGGCGCCGGACCGGGTCCACCAGTCGGTGCCGGTCCGGTCCGCCCGCCACCAGGAAGCCCGGGGTGAACGGGCGCAGTCCGAGCGCCGCCAGGTCCAGGCGCCGGCGGACCTGCGGGTAGGCGGGGTTGAACACCTGGAAGCCGCGGTCGAGCCGGAATCCCCGCACCACGTCGGTGCGCATCCGGCCGCCCGCCTCCTCGCCGGCCTCCAGCACCAGCACGTCGCGGCCGGCCGCGACGATGTCCAGGGCGCAGGCGAGCCCGGCGAGGCCCGCTCCGACCACGATCACTTCCGCCGTGCGGTCCTGGCTCATCGGCCCGCGCCTCCCTGTCGTCGCTCGGCCGGCGGTCCGGTCCGCCCGCCGGTCCGCAGGTCTTCGGAGCGGCGCGGGGGGGGGGGGGTGGCCCCCCCGCCGCGGGTCGTGCTCCGGGGCG
>NZ_JBHYKG010000600.1:0-1424 GCF_042741245.1 Kitasatospora sp. NPDC058965 | reverse complement strand
CCCGCACGACCCACCCGGCGGGGAGCCGACCCTCCGGTCCGGCTCCCCGCTCCAGCACGACCCGACCCACCCCCGATCACCGCCTCGACCGACAGGGAGACCCCCTTGCCCGCGAAGCCGCTGCAGGACCTGGTGGACCACGCCCGGCGCAACTCGCCGTTCTACGCGGAGCTCTACCGCGACGTCCCCGAGACGGTGTCCCAGCTGACCCAACTCCCCATCATCGACCAGAAGGCCTTCTGGGCCGCCAACACCTGGCCCGACAACAAGCTGCTCACCGGCCCGCTGAGCGACGCGGGCGTCTACACCACCGGCGGCACCACCGGCGTCCCGAAGGTCTCCCCGTGGACCCGCAGCGAACACGCCGACTCCGTCACGGCGTTCGGCGCCGGACTGGTCCAGGCCGGGCTCAAGCCCGGCCACCGGGTCGCCAACCTGTTCTGGGCCGGCGAGCTCTACAGCAGCTTCCTCTACATCGAGCACGCGCTGCACGCCGCCCCGGTGGAGAACGTCCGGCTGCCGGTCGCCGGCTCCGCCCCGGACGCCTTCGTGGCCGACCTGATCCACGCCTTCGGCGTGCACGTGCTGGCCGGCGAGCCGATGCGGCTCAGCGCGGTCGCCGAACACCTGGTGCAGCACGGGCAGGTGGCCGAGTCGGTGGAACTGCTGCTGTTCGCCGGCGACCTGCTCTTCGCCGACCTGCGCCCGATCCTGGCCCGGGCGTTCCCCAAGGCCGCCATCTCCTCCGCCGGCTACGCCTCGGTCGACGCCGGCCTGGTCGCGGCGCCGGTCCCGGGCGACGACGTGCGGGTGCACGAGGCCTTCGCCCACCGCACCGTGGTGGAGATCGTCGACGACCTGACCGGCGAGCCGATCACCACCCCCGGGGTGCCCGGGCGGCTGCTGGTCACCAACCTGTTCCGCACCCTGATGCCGATCCTGCGCTACCCGGCCGGCGACCGGGCCGAGTGGGTGGACGGCGAGCTGCGGCGGTTCCGGCTGGTCGGCCGCTCGATCGAGGGCGCCCGGGTCGGGACGGTCAGCATGGGGGTGGAGGACATCCGCGCCGTCCTGGTGGCGGCCGACTCCGGGCAGCACATCTCCGGCATCCAGATGGTGCAGCGGCGGTGGGAGAACAAGGACGGGCTGATCCTGCGGCTCGGGCGGGTGGAGGAGCCGCCGGCCGGTCTGGCCGAGGAACTGGTCGCCGCCGTCTACGCGGCCCGCCCGCTGTACCTGGAGGAGGTCGAGGGCGGCCGGATCCACCCGCTGCAGGTCGAGTGGGTCCCGCGCGCCGAGCTGGTCACCAACCCGCGCACCGGCAAGCTGCAGCAGGTGGTGGACGAGCGGCCGCCCGCCTGAGCGGCGCGGACCGGCGCGGTCGGCGCGGGCGCCGCCTCCGGCGGTGCCTGCCCGCTCGGCCC
>NZ_JBHYKG010000599.1:0-1428 GCF_042741245.1 Kitasatospora sp. NPDC058965 | reverse complement strand
GACGCGGACGGCGACGACCGCGAGGAGCCGGTCGCCGGGCGGCCGACTCCCCGGGACGGAGCAGCCGCCTTCAGCGATTTATGACAAACCGTCACATACCGTGGCAGGGAGAACAGGGCGAGCTCCCTCGTGCCATGCGTCAGCGGGACTCCCGCCACCGGTGCCGCCCTGACCCCGGCCACGGCGCCACGCCCTGGGCGGGACCGATCCCGGACCCTGGAAGGCAGCACCCTCGTGCAGAAGATCACTCGGCTCGCCGTGGCCCTCGCGACCGCGCTCACCACGGCAGCCGCCGGCGCCCCGTCGGCCGCGGCCGCGTACGACGGCGACAGCCACCCGCACGGCGGGCACCACGCGGTGTTCGTCCAGACCGACAACCCGGCCGGCAACCAGGTCGTCGCCTACCACCGGGCCGACGACGGGCAGCTCACCCCGGCCGGCAGCTACGACACCAACGGCCTCGGCGGCGTGCTGGACGGCTCGGTCGCCGACCACCTCGCCTCCCAGGGCTCCCTCACCTACGACCCGCGCCACGCCCTGCTGTACGCGGTGAACGCCGGCAGCGACACCGTCTCCGTCTTCTCCGTCGACGGCGACCGGCTCGCACTGCAGCAGGTGATCGGCTCAGGCGGCCGCTTCCCGGTGAGCGTCGCCGTGCACGACGACACCGTCTACGTGCTCAACGCCCTGGACGGCGGCTCGATCCAGGGCTTCACCGTCAAGGACGGCTGCCTGGAGGCGCAGCAGGCCTGGCACCGCCCGCTCGGGCTCGACCCGGACGCCACGCCCCAGTTCACCCACACCCCCGGACAGGTCGGCTTCACCGGCGACGGCTCGCAGCTGGTGGTCACCACCAAGGCGAACGGCAGCAGCCTCCTGGTCTTCGCCCTCGACCGCGACGGCGCGCCCGCCGACACCCCCGTCACCACCAGCCTGCCCGGCGCCGTGCCGTTCGCCTTCGTCCCCAACGGCCGGCACGGCCTGTTCCTGGCCGAGGCGGGTACCAACGCCGTGGCCACGTTCACGATCCACCGCGACGGCACCGCCACCCAGGAGGCCTCCGCTGCCACCGGCCAGGCGGCCACCTGCTGGATCGTCGCCGTCCGCGACCTGCTCTACGCCTCCAACGCGGGCAGCTCCACCCTCACCGGCGTCCGCACCGCCGACCGCGGGCGCCAACTGACCGTCCTGGGCAACACCCCGACCGACCCCGGCACCGTCGACGCCGCGGTCTCCGCCGACGGGCACTACCTGTACGCCCAGACCGGCGTCAACGGCATCCTCGACGCCTTCGCGGTCAACGACGACGGCTCCCTCACCGCGCTCGGCACCGAGACGGTTCCGGAGGGCGCCGGCGGCGAAGGCATCGTGGCCTTCTGACCCCACCGGCACGGCCGGCGGCCCGGGCGGCGGAGCGCGAGCCCGCAC
>NZ_JBHYKG010000598.1:0-1433 GCF_042741245.1 Kitasatospora sp. NPDC058965 | reverse complement strand
TCCGCTGCCGGGCGTCGGCGGCGTGCTCGTGGGTCATCTGGTCGTAGAAGCCCTGTGTACGTCTCCGCCGAGGAGCTGATGGACCTGGAGCACGCGCGGCTGGTGCTGCGCGGCGAGCACGGGCTCGCGGTGGACCGCGGCCGGGTGGTGCGCGAGGCCATCGCGGTGGTGCTGGCGGACCTGGAGCAGCGGGGCGAGGCGAGCATCCTGGTGCGGCGGCTGCGCGGCCGCTGAGAGCGGTCCGGGGCGGGAGCCGGGCGCCGTCCGCGCGGCGTGTGAAGATGGACCGCCATGGCCAGTACCAGCACCCCCGAGCGTGAGCCGGCCGCCGAGTCGCGCGGCGGCTTCACCGTGCGGCTGGCCAACTTCGAGGGGCCGTTCGACCTGCTGCTCGGGCTGATCGCCAAGCACAAGCTGGACGTGACCGAGGTGGCGCTGTCCCGGGTCACCGACGAGTTCATGGCGTACATCCGGGCGATGGGCCCGGACTGGGACCTGGACCAGGCCACCGAGTTCCTGGTGGTCGCCGCCACCCTGCTGGACCTCAAGGCGGCGCGGCTGCTGCCGGCCGCCGAGGTGGAGGACGAGGAGGACCTCGCCCTGCTGGAGGCCCGCGACCTGCTGTTCGCCCGGCTGCTGCAGTACCGCGCCTACAAGCGGGTGGCGGCGGTCTTCGAGCAGCGCTGGGGCGAGGAGGCGCTGCGCCGGCCGCGCACGGTCGGGCTGGAGCCGCACCACGCGGAGCTGCTGCCCGAGGTGGTGATCCACGTCGGGCCGGAGCGGTTCGCGCAGCTGGCGGCGAAGGCGATGACGCCCCGGCCGAAGCCGGTGGTCTACGTGGACCACATCCACACCCCGCCGGTCAGCGTGCGCGAGCAGGCGGCGCTGGTGGCGGCGTACCTGGTGGAGCACGGCACGGCGCCGTTCGCGGCGCTGGTGGCGGACGCCGACGGGACGCTGGTCGTGGTGGCGCGGTTCCTGGCGCTGCTGGAGCTCTACCGGGAGAAGGCGCTCGCCTTCGAGCAGCCCGAGCCGCTGGGGGAGCTGCTGGTGCGGTGGGTGGCCGGGGCGGGGCTGGACGCGATCGAGGTGACGGACGAGTTCGACCGGCCGCCGGGCGAGGACGATGGGCCCGCTGCGGACGGGTCCGCCGGCGAGGAGGAGCAGACGTGAGCAGCGACGCCAGTACGCCGGGTCCGCCCGCCGCCCCGCGGCGGCGGCTCGGCCTGCCCGGGCAGCACCGGGCCGACGAGTGGCTGGAGCCGGTGTACCCGGACGAGGAGTGGCCGGAGCCGGCCGACGACGGGCCCGCGGTGGCGCTGCCGGGGCCGGCCGCGGAGCCGTCGCCCGGCGCACTCGCGGCGCCCGTACCGGTTGCTCCCGAGCCGACCGTGCCCGAGCCGACCGTGCCCGAGCCGACCGTGCCCGAACCC
>NZ_JBHYKG010000597.1:0-1462 GCF_042741245.1 Kitasatospora sp. NPDC058965 | reverse complement strand
AGGAGGCCAAGAGCGCCGAGGTGGCCGCGTTCTGCTGGTCCGCGCTGGGCCAGACCGGCTTCACCCGCACCGACGTGGTCGTCGGCCTGGGCGGCGGGGCGACCACCGACCTGGCCGGGTTCGTCGCCGCCACCTGGCTGCGCGGGGTGCGCTGGATCTCCATCCCGACCACCCTGCTGGGCATGGTGGACGCGGCGGTCGGCGGCAAGACCGGCATCAACATCGCCGAGGGCAAGAACATGGTCGGCGCGTTCCACCCGCCGGTGGGCGTGCTGGCCGACCTGGCCACCCTGGAGACCGTGCCCACGCACGACTACGTCTCGGGCCTGGCCGAGGTGATCAAGTGCGGCTTCATCGCCGACCCGGTGATCCTGGACCTGGTCGAGGCCGACCCGGAGGGCGCCAGGACCCCCGCCGGGCCGCACACCGTGGAGCTCATCCAGCGGGCCATCCAGGTCAAGGCCGATGTGGTCTCCGGCGACCTCAAGGAGTCCGGCCGCCGCGAGATCCTCAACTACGGCCACACCCTGGCGCACGCGATCGAGCGCAACGAGCGGTACAAGTGGCGGCACGGCGCGGCGGTCTCGGTGGGCATGGTGTTCGCCGCGGAGCTCGGCCGGCTGGCCGGGCGGCTGGACGACGCGACCGCGGACCGGCACCGCACCGTGCTGGCCTCGGTCGGCCTGCCGCTGACCTACCGCGCCGACGCCTGGCCGAAGCTGCTGGACGCGATGAAGATCGACAAGAAGTCGCGCGGGGACCTGCTCCGGTTCATCGTGCTGGACGGGCTGGCCAGGACCTCGGTGCTGGAGGGCCCGGACCCGTCGCTGCTGGTGGCGGCGTACGCGGAGGTGTCGGCGTCGTGAGCCGCGCCTTCGGTCAGCGCGTCCTGGTGCTGAACGGTCCCAACCTCGGGCGCCTGGGCAGCCGGGAGCCGGACGTCTACGGCGCCACCTCCTACGCCGGGCTGGTCGAGCGGTGCACCGCCCTCGGCAAGGAGCTCGGCTTCGAGGTGGAGGTCAAGGAGACCAACTCCGAGCAGCAGATGATCGAGTGGCTGCACTGGGCGGCGGACGAGCGGACCCCGGTGGTGATCAACCCCGGGGCCTTCACCCACTACTCGTACGCCATGCGGGACGCGGCCGCCCAGCGCACCGCGCCGCTGATCGAGGTGCACATCTCCAACCCGTACGCGCGCGAGGAGTTCCGGCACACCTCGGTGATCGCCTCGATCGCCTCGGGGACCATCGCGGGGTTCGGGATCGGTTCCTACGAGCTGGCGCTGCGCGCCCTCGCGGAGCAGCTCACCGGGCGCTGACCCGGGACAATGCCGGCGGCGGCCCGGTGGCGGGCTGGGCTCGCCGCCGGGCCGTCGGGTAGTGTCCCCGGCGGGAGGTGTGACCGTGACACAGCAGTACGCCGGGGGAGTACCCCCACGTCCGCCGGTGCCGCCGCCCGCCCC
>NZ_JBHYKG010000596.1:0-1467 GCF_042741245.1 Kitasatospora sp. NPDC058965 | reverse complement strand
CCGAGGCCGCTGCGGAGGCGACCACCGAGCACGAGGGAGGGGCCAAGTGAGCGGGGCCGAGCAGGCCGAGCCGCAGCTGCCCGCGCAGCGCCGTTCCGAGGGCCCCCGGCACGCCGCCCCGCGCGAGCGCGGCCGCACCCGGGCCAGGCTGCTCGCCGCCGCCGCGGTGCCCACCGCGCTGCTGATGGGCTCCTCGCTGGCCCCGAACCTGGCCTCCGCGGTCTCGCCGACCGGGACGGCCTGCGCGCCCGACCAGCCCGCGACCACCGTCACCCCGGTGCCGAAGAGCGCACTGACCCCGGTCCCGGCGCCGACGGCCGCCAAGCCCGCCACCAAGCCGGCCGCCGGCTCGGCCACCGCCACGCCCACCACCACGCCGACCAAGGCGGCGGCCGTGACCACCGGACGGGCCGTCAGCGCCGCCCCGGCCGCCCCGCAGGTGCCCGCCGGACTGACCCAGCAGCAGGCCGCCACCGCGGTCACCAGCCAGGTCGTGCAGGCCTCCGCGGCGCAGCCCGGCACCACCCAGCCGCAGGACCTGATCGGCGACATCCTGGGCGGCATCGCCGGGATCTTCGACCCGCACCACCAGAACCAGAGCACCCCGACCCCGGCGCCCTCGCCGTCGACGGCCGTGCCGAGCACCCCGGCCGCCGGAACCGGCTCGACCGGCGCGCAGGCGGCACCCAGTGCCACCCCGAGCCCGAACGCCGCCCCGCGCGCCGCCGCGGTCGCCCCGGGCAGCACCCCGAGCAGCACCCCCGGCGCGGCGCCGAGCGGTGCGCCGGCCGCGAGCGGCAGCCCCGCCGCCGCGCCGAGCGGGTCGTCCTCGCCGAGCGCCGCCCCCTCGCCGTCCGCGGTCGCCTCGGCGCTGGCGAACGGCGACACCCGCCCGCTCTGCGCGGTGGACACCAGCAAGCTGACCGCCGCCCAGCTGGCCGACAGCCAGGTCGTGCCGGACCAGAGCTGGACCCTGCACACCACCAAGCTCTCGCTCTACGGCGCGGTCTTCGGCGGCGTCTACGAGGTGCACAGCCCCACCCGCAGCTACCGGGTGCTCAAGTTCACCGTCTCCTCGGTCGACATCGACAACCTCGACATGTCGACGATCGAGAACACCGCGGCGGGCGGCAACCCGGCCCAGACCTTCCACGTGAAGGGCGGTCCGGGCACCACCTCGACCATGCGCCAGGGTCCGATCACGATGTACGTGGAGAGCCTGAGCGGCGAGCTGTCCTCGCTCTACGGGATCCCGATCCCGCCGCTGGGCACGATCACGCTCACCCCGGACACGCTGCCGGAGTGGCTGTACAACCTGATCGGCGCGGTGCCGATCCCGATCGACATGTCGCTCACCGGCGTCAAGGCGGTGCAGGCCGGCCAGTTCGGCGGCACCCTGCACATCCCGGGGATGCGGATGTACAACGACACCACCCCGTACGACGGCCTCTGACCGGCCGACGGAAC
>NZ_JBHYKG010000595.1:0-1470 GCF_042741245.1 Kitasatospora sp. NPDC058965 | reverse complement strand
GCACCGGCCGCGGTGCCGGCCGCGGTGCCGGCCGCGGTGCCGGCCGCCCGCGCGCTGCCGGTGGCCGGTCCGGGCTGCGCGGCCCCCTGCCCGCGCGTGCTGGCCGCCCAGGCCCACTGACCGACCGGCGACCTGCCACCCCCTTGGCAGGCCGCCGGTCATTCCCGTCCGACCCCGGGTCCACCACGCTTTCCGCACGGCGCACACTCCGGCGCGGCGCCTCCATGGGGGGCGTGCGATGCACCACTGCGCCCCTCGTTCGCAGACCGCGCAACTCCGCGCAAATGGCGTAGAACGAGCAAACCGCTGCTCGGTCTTGATCACACCTGACCAGACACTACGCCCACAACGGTGAATGTCCGACAAGAAGGGGTAAATCCCTGACGGACCCGGAGAATTCGTGCTTCTCTGCTGCTGAATCTCCAGCCGGAATCCTTCCTTCCACGGTCGGCCGCGTCCTGGACCGCACAGCAACACCAGCCGGCCTCCGGCCGCGTCGGGCGCTGCACGGGGGGCGCGTACGGAGCTGAATTGCGGAGCCCAGCATGCTCACCACACTGCAGACCTCCTACACCGACACCCGCGCCGGCGACCTGGCCTGGTGTCTCGGCGGCGGACCGCTGCCCGCGCTGGCGGTGCGCGACCTGCCGCTGCTGCCGGCGGGGGACGACCCGGAGTGCGCCGGCCCGGACGACCGCGGGGAGCAGGGCAGCGTCGGGGCCGGCAGAGCCGACCGCGGCAGAGCGGCCGGCACCCTGCAGCTGCGCCTGCTCGGCGCCTCGCACCAGGTGGTGATCGCCGCCGGCCCCGGCGAGTGCCTGGAGACGGTGGCCTGCATGCCCGGCCGCCGGACCCCGCTGCCGGCCCGGGTGGCCGAGCAAGTGGCGGGCTGGGAGTACGAGTTCGCCGCCCGGATCGAGTCGCTGCCACCGCACGTCTTCGCCGCCCGGGCCCAGGAGATCCTGGCCCTGGTGGACGAGCACCCGCGGGGCCTGGCCGGGGTCTTCCCCGGCGACCCGAGCGCCTTCACCGCCCTGGTCGCGCACGGCAGCGCCGAGCGGGTGCTCTGGCGGACCTGGCACGCCTACCCGCAGGAGGGCCGGCTGGTCTGCACCCGCTCCTCGCTGGTGGTCCGCAGCCGGGCCGCCGCGCGGTGCGCGCTGGCCCGGCCGACCCCGCCGTGACACCGGCCCGGGCCGAACACCGGGCCGACCGGTCAACTCGGACCACCGGCTATCCCTCCCACGGGTGCAGCTGTACCCCGGCCCGGTCGCCTAGCGTTTCTTCGTGATCAACCAGCCGACCGGACCGCCCGACCAGCCCGGCCCCGACCCCGCCCGCCCCCGCCGCCGCCCGGTGCTCGGGCTGCCGGGCCTGGGGGTGCGCCCGGCCGAGGGCTGGGCGCGGGTGGTCCGGCTCGGCGCGCGGAGGCGGGCGCGGGGCGGTCGGCAGCCGGCCGCGGCGGCGGCC
>NZ_JBHYKG010000594.1:0-1473 GCF_042741245.1 Kitasatospora sp. NPDC058965 | reverse complement strand
CGGATCACCAGCTCCAGCCGGATCGGCCCGGCGAACGAGCGCACCGTGCAGCCCAGGATGATGGCGTTCCGGCCGTGCGGGACGCAGCCCAGCAGCGGGCCGCGTCGGCGGCGAGTCCGTCGATCTCCGCCACCGGGACGCCCAGGTGGTACAGCCACTCGCGGGTGATCTCCTCGCCGGTGCACTCCTGCATCGGCTTCTTCACGTAGTCGCCGGGGCGGTCCACGAACAGCGAGTACAGCCAGACCACGATCTGGTCGGCCGGCTGTTGCTTGAAGTGCGGCTGCCGGTTGACCGTCCAGCTCAGCAGCCAGGCCGAGTCGCGGGCGGTGACGATGCCGCCGGTGACCACACCGCCGCTGAACGGGTCGCGCTTGGCGATCTTCTGGATGTAGCCGGGGATCCGGGCGTCCAGCGTGGTGACGGTGGCGGACTCCCACTTGCTCCTGGGAATGTCGCCGCAGAACACCTCGGGCCGGCCGAAGGCGGGGTCCTTCGCGGCGATGGCGCGCCACAGGTCCCAGGCCGGTGCGGGGCCCTCGTCCAGGCGGGCGGGGGTGTGCTGGTCGCCGTTGTCGGAGTTCTCGGTGAGCGAGCCGATGGTGGTGAACACCAGGTCGTCCTCGCCCAGGTCGACGCCGCCCTGCTGACCGTCGGTCAGCCAGTGGATCCGGGTGGCCCGCTTGCGGCCCGGGGCGAGGTCGAAGTCGATGTCGGTGACGTGGGTGGCGAAGCGGAAGGTGACGCCCTGGTCCAGCAGCCAGCGGGTCAGCGGCAGCACCATCGACTCGTACTGGTTGTACTTGGTGAACTTCAGCGCCGACAGGTCCGGCAGCCCGCCGACGTGGTGGACGAACCGGTGCAGGTACAGCTTCATCTCCAGCGCGCCGTGCCACTCCTCGAAGGCGAACATGGTGCGCCAGTAGAGCCAGAAGTTGCTGTCCAGGAACTCCCGGCCGAACACCTCGTCGATCCGCTTGCCCTCCAGCTCCGCGCGGGTGGCCAGGAAGACCTTCACCAGGTCCTTCTGGGCCCGGTCACCCAGCGCGAACCGCCCGTCGGTGCCCGCGTCCTGACCCTGGCGCTCGGTGACGCGCTGCAGCGAGCGGTTGGGGTCGTCCTTGTTGAGCCAGGAGAACTCGTCCAGCACCGACGCCCCGTCGACCTCCAGGGAGGGCACGGAGCGGAACAGGTCCCACAGGCACTCCATCCCCTGATCTTCGCAGGGAATCCCGGCTTTTAGGCCGGGCGGGAATGTGATCCTTGCCCCGGAGCCGCGAAGCGGCGGAGTCCCCTGCGGCTCCGGGGTGACGGTCAGACAGGCCGCTTCTGGTTCTCGATGTACTCCTTCACGATGCTGAGCGGTGCTCCGCCGCATGACCCCGCGAAGTACGAGGGCGCCCAGAACACCGACCCCATCCCGATCCGGTTGATCCGGCCGGTGTACTCGGCGCGCAGGTAGCGCGAGCTGAC
>NZ_JBHYKG010000593.1:0-1528 GCF_042741245.1 Kitasatospora sp. NPDC058965 | reverse complement strand
CCACCGCGGTCGCGGTGGCCGACGGCGCCGTGGCCCGGTGAGGCGGCGTCAGCCGTTGTCGTCGGGCAGGTTGATCTGCGCGAAGGCGGCGCCCACCTGGAAGCCGTCCAGCGTGGTGTTGAACCGCATCCGCAGGTCGGTGTCGCCCGGGCGGACCAGCCGGGAGATGTTGAAGACGCTGGCGTCCTGGCCGAAGGTGTTGTCGTAGCTCGGGTTCCGGGTGAAGTGGTCCTCCGGGTACGGCGAGCTGATCGTGGAGTCCATGATGTCGTTCGCCGGGTGCCTGGCGTCGCTGATCATCGTCTCGGGTCCGGTGGTGGTCTTGATGGAGAGCGTGTCACCGGTGTAGGTGCGGTCGCCGTCGTAGGCCAGGAAGCCCAGCTTCGCGTCGAGCTTGTCCTCCTGCGGGATCGTGAAGCCGTTGACGTCGATGTCGATCGGCGGCGAGTCCGGCAGCTCCACCTGGAAGCCGTCCCACAGGTGGATGTGGCGCATCGGCTGGTTGCAGTCCTCCAGCGCGACGATCAGGGTCCAGCTGCCCCAGCTGTGCGGCTTGACCACCGAGTCCAGGTCGGCCACCTCGTAGTCGCCGCCGCGGGCCGCCTTGACGATGTCGGTGACGTCGGCGGAGGCCTGGTAGGCGGTCTCCACCTCGGTGTTGACCTGGCCGATGTCGCCCTCGGCCGCGATGTTGCGGAACTCCGCGTCGCCCGGCGCCTTGAAGTAGACCTCGTCCACCTGGGTCAGCGGCAGCACGGTGCTGCCGATGCCCCGGGTCCCGCCCCAGTACAGGCGGGCGTACTTGACCGTCGCGCTGTCCGGGATGGTCAGCTTCGCCGACGACGAGGAGTAGATGTCGTCACCGAGCGGGCCCTTGGTGCCGGGCGGCTCGATGTTGACGTACTTCATCGTGTAGTTGTTGTTGAAGATCCCCTGTCCGACCCCGTTGCGCGCGTCGGTGCAGGACGCCGCCCCGGCCTTCACCGGCGGCTTGGTCTCGTCGCAGGTCATCAGCGAGTTGCCGATCCGCGTGATGGTCCCCTGCATGTCGGCCTGGAACCGGGTGGTGAGCGGGATCGGGTGCTCGCTGAGCACCGGGGCGTTCGGGTCGTCCCGGTGCTGCGCGCCGGCACTGCCGCGCTCGGGCGCCACCGCCGGGTGCGCCCCGGCCACCGGGACGAAGAGGAACTGGGCTGCCGCGGCGGTCGTCGCGGCTACCGCCACGGCGCATCGACGGACCAGCCTGCGCGCGCCGGTGGCGCGGCCTGCGGGGTTGGACATGACGGCCTTTCAGGTCGGACCCGGATCGGGTTCTGACGCCCCGTCGGAGGGGCCTTCCCCCATACCAGCACGTACCCGGCGTAGCCACCCTGTTACGTTGCGCCAACGGTGCGGCATATGCCGGACCGGGTCGCGGCCGGAACCCCGCCCGCCGCACGGCCCGGGGCCGGCCACACCCGGGGCCGCGGCGGCGAACGGGGCCCGTCGCGGGGGGGGGGACGCCCCCCGCGCCCGCCCCCCGCCCGGG
>NZ_JBHYKG010000592.1:0-1543 GCF_042741245.1 Kitasatospora sp. NPDC058965 | reverse complement strand
CCCGGGCCCGCACCGGCGCGGTTCACCAGCAGGCCCAGCTCGATCGCGGTCCGGGTCAGGTCGGCCTTGTTGCCGACGTTGAGCTTGGTGCGGATCCGCTTCACGTAGGTGCTGACGGTCGCCTCGGTCAGGCCCATCCGGCGGGCGATCTGGGCGTGCGTCAGGCCCTCGGCCAGCCAGCGGACCGTCTCCAGCTCGCGCGGGGCGAGCAGGCGCGGGTCGGGGCGGCCGAGTTGGCTCAGCTCGGTGCGCAACTGCTCGGCCAGGCCGGGCGAGACGTGGAAGCCGCCGAGCGCGACGGTGCGCACCGCGATCCGCAGTTCGAGGTCGGTGACCAGGTGGGTCACGCAGCCCAGCGCCCCGGCCTGGACGCAGTCCAGCAGGGTCTGCGGGGCGTGGAAGTCGCCGACCACCACGACCCGGCCCAGCCGGCACAGCGCGCGGATCGACTCGGTGGGCAACTCGGCGTCCCTGGGCGGTCCGTAGACGATGGCGTCGGGCCGCTGGTCGCCCAGGTCGAGCTCCTCGGGGCGGGCCGCCGTGGCGATCACGGTCATGTGGTCGCTGAGCGACAGCACGCGCTCCAGGCCGTGCCGCAGCAGATTCTGGTCCTCGACGATGGCGATGTGTGAATTCCCCGGCATAACTGTGCCGATACCTCCGGCTCGTGAGGGCCTCCGATGCGCTCAGCATGCAGGACGGCACGGGTGCTTGGACAGCCGGGAATTCCCGGCGAAGGGGCCCCGAAACGGGTCCCCGAACGGTTCAACGGACGCGGGCGGCACGTTGGTTGAACTGGGACGGGAGAAATCGGCGAACCACGGGAGAGTTGACGCAAAGGTATCCGTCCGTTCACCGGTGATTCAGATCTGACGACAAATCGGCCCGCCCGATCGGGATATCGTCCGGGTGCCGGTGAACCGGCGATCCGTCAGGCATTCCGTGGCTGGGGAGCGAGGGCTCCCGGGCGGGCCCGAGCATGGGGAGAGTACGTGTCCGAGCCAGTCTCGTCCGAGCCGACCGCCGGGCCCTCCGGTGTCGGGCCCAGCGGTGTCGGGCCCAGCGGCATCGAGCCTTCCGGTGTCGAGCCTTCCGGTGTCGGGCCCTCCGGCGCGGAGACCGGTGCCGCCGGGCCCGCGGCCGTCGGGAGCGCGGCCACCGAGCCGACCGGCGGCCGCAGTCGCAGCGCCGCGGCCCGCCGCGCGGCCGCCGGTGCGCCGGGCGGCCCGGCGGACCCGGTGGAACCCGCGGCGCCCGAGTCGCCACAGCCCGCCGCCACCCGGCCGATGGAGGAGGCGGACCGGCACGGCTTCATCGCCGCGTTCACCGGCGGGGTGCGGGCCGAGGGCGACCGGTCCCGGTCCAACCGGCGGATGCTGGTGATCGGCACCGCCGTCGCGGTCGCGGTCGGCCTGGCTGCCGTGGTGGTCGGCGCGATCGGCACCGGCAGCGGCAGCGCCCGGGCCACGTCGGCCGCCTCCCCGAGCGGCACGCCCGCCGCGGCGGCCGGCCCGACCGGCGCGCCGTCCGCCGGTCCCGCCCC
>NZ_JBHYKG010000591.1:0-1544 GCF_042741245.1 Kitasatospora sp. NPDC058965 | reverse complement strand
GGGTGCACCCGGGGCAGGGCCCTCGTCCGTCCGGCCGGTCCTACAGGTACAGACCCGTCGACCCGTCCGCGTCCTTCAGCCGCTCGGCGGCCACCGCGTGCAGGTCGCGCTCGCGCAGCAGCACGTAGGTCGCGCCGCGCACCTCGACCTCCAGCTTGTCCTCGGGGTCGTACAGCACCCGGTCCCCCGGCTCCACCGAGCGCACGCTCTGGCCGACGGCCACCGCCTCGGCCCAGGTGCACCGCTTGGAGATCTCGGCCGTCGCCGGGATCAGGATCCCGCCGGTGGAGCGTCGCTCGCCCTCACCGCCCTCGGGGCGGACCAGGACGCGGTCGTGCAGCATCCGGATGGGCAGCTTCTCACCCAGGCGGTCGTGCCGGCCGTGCTCGGACCGGTCCTGGTTCAGCTTCTCGTCGTCGTTCACGCTCACGCCCAGACCGTACCTGGCGCCGCCCGCCGCCGCGCCGCGGGCCCGCCCCGACCGGACACGGTCAGTCGCGGCGTCGCTTGCGGGCCGACGCGAGCAGCAGCAGCACGCCACCGCCCACCAGCACCGCCGGCACGACCCGCTCCGGCCGCGGCTTGCCCTGCTCGTCCACGAACTGGGCCTTCACCTGCTCGACCCCCCGGCTGGCGCTCACGTACAGCCGCCCGAGCTTCTCCTCCACCGCCCCCAGCGCCTTGGCCCGCACCTGCGCGGCCACCGTGCTCGGGTGCACCCGCATCGCCAGCTCGTCCAGCGTGTCGGCCAGCTGCGACCGGGTCCGCTCGATGTTCGCCTCGATCTCGGCCGTGGTGCGCCCCGCATCGTCGCGCGGGCTGTCCTTCGTCTTCCCCTTGCCCACCCGGGCCACCTCACTCAACTGACGTCACGGTCTGCTGACTCTCAGTCTGTCAGCTCCCCCGCGCGCACGCGCAGTCCCACCCACCAACAGGGGTAGGTTTGCCGGTGGCACGACCACCCGGCCCGTACGAGGAGAGAATCGAACGTGACTGAGCGACTCCAGGCGGGGGACACCGCACCCGCCTTCTCGCTGTCCGACGCCGACGGGAAGCAGGTCTCCCTGGCCGAGCACCTGGGCCGGAAGGTGATCGTCTACTTCTACCCGGCCGCGCTGACCCCCGGGTGCACCAAGCAGGCCTGCGACTTCACGGACAACCTGGCGGTCTTCGCCGGGGCCGGGTACGACGTGATCGGGATCTCCCCGGACAAGCCCGAGAAGCTCGGCAAGTTCCGCGAGGCCGAGGACCTCAAGGTCACCCTGCTGTCCGACCCGGAGCGCGAGGTGCTGACCGCGTACGGGGCGTTCGGCGAGAAGACCATGTACGGCAAGACGGTCACCGGGGTGATCCGGTCCACCGTGATCGTGGACGAGCAGGGCAAGGTCGAGCACGCCCTGTACAACGTCAAGGCCACCGGGCACGTCGCCAAGCTGCTGCGGGACCTCAAGATCGGCGCCTAGCAGCAGCAGGCCTGCGACTTCACGGACAACCTGGCGGTCTTCGCCGGGGCCGGGTACGACGTGATCGGGATCTCCCCGGAC
>NZ_JBHYKG010000590.1:0-1553 GCF_042741245.1 Kitasatospora sp. NPDC058965 | reverse complement strand
GCCGAGCACCGTGGCACCGCCGGCGGCCGCCGACGCCGCACCGGCTCCCCCGGTCTCCACCGCGCCGTCCGCCGTGGCGTCGGTGGGCTCGGACGGGGGGTCCCCCCCCCCCCGCCCCGGGCCCCCCACCACTCACGAGACGGAGCCCGCTGCCATGGCCACCGCCCGACTCCGCCCGCTCCTCGCCGCGGGCCTGCTCGCCCTGGCCGTCACCGCCTGCTCCGGCGGGTCGCCCGGCACCCCGGCGGCCACCGGCGGGACCGCCGGTGCGGTGCGCATCACCATCAAGGACTTCAGATTCAGCCCCGACACCGCCACCGTGCACCCGGGGGAGACGGTCACCGTCGTCAACGAGGACACCACCGCGCACACCCTGACCGCGCAGGACAAGTCCTTCGATACCGGGACTCTTGAGCCCGGCAGGTCCGCAACCGTCACCGCACCGGCCGAGCCGGGCCGTTACCCGTACCTGTGCACCATCCACCCGTTCATGGCCGGCACCCTGACCGTCGGCTGAGTCGCGCCGCGACCGTTGCCCGGCAGGCCCGCTGACGGGCCCTCAGCCGTGCCCGGGCACGGGCGGGACGGACGGCAGGGCCAGCATCGCCGCGGCGCAGTCGGCGGCCACCTCGTGCCAGTGACGGGCCCCGTGGAGCATGGCGTGGCCGCCGCGGGCCATCGGGACCTGCCGGACGTCGGCCCCGGCTGCGGCCGCCCGACGGGCGAAGGCCCAGGTCTGCTCGGCCGAGGTGACGCGGTCGGCCCGGTCGTGGAGGAAGACGGCGGCCTTGCCGCGCAGCTGGGCGACCGGCTCGCCCGGCGGACACCAGGGTGCCAGGGCCACGACGCCGCGCACACTGTCGTGTCCGGCGGCGGCCAGGGCTGCGCGCCCGCCCATCGAGTGCCCGATCAGGACCACGGGCACGCCGGGGACGAGGACCGACAACTCCCGCAGCGCCTCGGCCGCGTCGCGCACCGGGTGGGCCCGGTGGCCGTTCCACCCCCGGTACCGGTAGCGGACCGTGGCGAGCAGCACCCGGTCGCCCCACGGCCGCCGCCGAACCGCCGTGCCGAAGGGGCGCATCCGCAGCGCGGGCAGGCTGAGCCGGGGGACCGGGCGGAGGCTGTCCGCCCGGCCGCCGTGCAGGAGCAGCACGGCGGCGGCGGGCTGCTCGGGGAGTTGCCGCACCCGGAGCGGCCCGGTTCGCGAGCGGGACGGGACCGGCCCGGCCGCCGTCCGCCACGCGGCCGCATCCACCGCCATCGAGCCTCCCTCACCCTGCCCCGGTACCCGGGGCCGTCCGTTCCGCCTCACTGCGCCCTTCGGAGCGCACCCGGCAGCGGATTGCTCCGCACGGGGTTCGGTGGGAACGAGGGGTACGACGCCGGGACGGGGGACGGCGAGCCCGCACCGTGCCGGCTGCCGCGGTCCCGGACGGCGGTGGCGGTCGTGTGGTCGGCCGGGGGCGGCTGGATCGGCCGCCGGTTCCGCGGCCCTGCCGCGGCCGTCGGGGGCACCCCGGCCCGGGGTGCGGGGTCACGGTGTGTCGAGG
>NZ_JBHYKG010000589.1:0-1555 GCF_042741245.1 Kitasatospora sp. NPDC058965 | reverse complement strand
TGCCGTGGTCGGCCCGGCGGCGAAGGCGTAAGGTCCTCCTTCGAGATTGATCTCTTACCTTCGAAGGGGTGCCCATGGTCGGGTCCGGGGTCGGCGAGCTGGTGCGGGAGTGGGTCGGCGGCTGGGCCGCCTCGCGCGGGGCGGCGGAGCCGATCGCGGCGCCCTGGGGCTGGACGATCGACGTCGGGCAGTCCGCGCAGGCGTGGCGGCAGGTGCTGCCCGAGCCGACCGAGGCCGTGGTCCGCGAGCTGGCCGGCGGTGCGAGCGTGCCCGGCGCCTGGCTGAAGCTGTTCGCCGAGGTCGAGGCAGTCCGGCCGTGGCTCGCGTCCGGGTGGCGGCTGGACCGGCCCGCCCACCTCATGTCCTGCCGCCTGGCACCCGAGCGCCCCGCGGTGCCGACCGGGTACCGGGTGACCACCTGGACCCGGCACGAGGTCACCCGGGTGCTGGTCCGCACCGCCGACGGGGCCTTCGCCGCCCGCGGGCAGATCGCCGTGGCGGCGCCGGGAGCGAGCGCGGTGGCGGACCAGATCGAGACCGCGCCCGCGCACCGCCGCAGGGGGCTCGGCGGTGTGGTGATGCGCACACTGCAGAACGCGGCCCACGAGGCCGGGGCCCGCAGCGGCGTGCTGGTCGCCTCGGGCGAGGGACGGGCGCTCTACACCTCGCTCGGCTGGACCTTCCGGGCCCCGATGGCGAGCGCCTGGTACGAGCCGCAGGGCCCGGAGCCGGGCCCGGCCTCCTGACCCCCGCACGGCGCCGACCAGCCGGAAGGCCGCCGAATCGGAGGGCCCGGATCTGACGCTGGTTCGGACACGGTCGGTGTGGTGAGATGTGCGTTCACGGTCAATGGTCGGCTCAGTCGGGGGTGTGGTGTGCTGAGGAGCGAACAGCTGCTCGCGCTGGACGAGGACGCGGTGCGGCTCGCCGCGGTGGGCCTGGTGCGGCTCGCGGTCCAGGAGGGAACGGGCGGGGTGGCGCGGGCGAGCGCCTTCGCCGAGAGCTGGCTCGCCCTCGGGGATCCGGTGGCGGACGGACTGCGGGTGCCGGCCGTGCCGGTGCTGCGCGCGCTGCTGCAGTGGACCGCCGAGCTGCTGCTGGAGGTGCACCGGGGCGACGGGCCCGAGGTGCTGGAGCGGCTGGGGTGGCGCAGCGCCGAGGCCGCGGAGGAGGCCCGCTGGGCCGGGACGGCCCACCCCGCGGAGCCCACCGCGCTGGCCCTGGTCTGGCACGCCGTCCAGGCGCTGGCCGTGGACCGCGGCCCGGACCACCGGCGGCGGATCGCGGAGCGCTGCGAGGCCTACGTCCGCGACCAGCACCGCCGGTCGGACACCGTGGCACTGCTGCTCGCCCTGGCCCGGCTCGCGGCCGGCGCCGTGCGGGAGCTCGGTGACGGGGACGGCGCGCTGGCCGCGCGGGTGGCCCGGGCCATGGCACCGGGGCGGCCCGCACCGCTGTGGGTGCCGACCCGTCCCCAACCGCCCGCGGCCTGAGCCGGGCGGCACCGCCTGCGCGGGTGCCGCGTCCTGGGCGGACAGGCCGGCCTGCGCGGTTG
>NZ_JBHYKG010000588.1:0-1570 GCF_042741245.1 Kitasatospora sp. NPDC058965 | reverse complement strand
GCACGGCTGTGCCGGCCCGGGGCCGTGTTCCGTCCGGGGCTGCCGGCGGCTACTGCTTGAGGTCGCGCGGCCAGCAGACCCCGACGAAGGTCCCGGAGTCGAGGAGCTGGCCGACGCAGACCTCGCCCCCGTGGTCGACGACGCCCGTGCTGCTCAGGAAGACGCGGATGGTCGCGGGGATCTCGATCGGCTCCGTCGGGTCGGGGTGGTTCGCCGCCGCCTTCAGGACGTCCCGGAGCAGGTTCCGGCCGAAGTCCTCGGGCGTGCTGAGGTTGGCCATGTCGGTGAGGAGTTGCTGCTTCGGCTTCGTGCTCGTCGTCACGGCGGGCCGCCTTTCGCCACGTGTACACACCAGGGGGACGACACCTGTCTACCCGTCAGGTCGGAGGGTGCGGCGAAGGCTCGACGGCAGGCCCCCCGTCCGGCGCAGGGGCCGCGCCCGAGGTCGGAGCCGCCTGCCGGACGCTCCGGTAGGGGGCGTCGAGCAGTTCGATCAGCTGCGGGTGGACCAGCGCCCCCGGCAGGCGCGGGTGCTCCGTCAGGACTCCCGCCGCGCGCAGGCGGTCCAGTGCGGGCTGCGGCTCGTGGGCGACGAGGTCGCGCAGCCAGGCGGCCGAGACGGCCGGGGTGGCGCGGAGCCGGCCGAGGACGGCCACGGCGGCGGGATCGTCGGCGACCTGCCCGACCGCGGCGTCGAGCACCCGGCCGTAGGCCGTGATGCTGCCGGTCCGGTGGCGGGCGGTCTCGGTCACCGCCCGGGCGAACAGGGACCCCCAGCGCGTGAGGTCACCGTCGGCCGCCGCGACCAGGGCCGGATCGTGCTCGTCGCGGTGCTGCTCGACCCAGCCGTCCAGATCGAGCAGCAGTCCGGGCAGCAGGCCCGCCGCCACCAGGTCGCACTGGCCGAGCAGGCGGGCCGTCCGGCCGTTGGCGTCCGGGAACGGATGGATCGTCAGCAGTCCGGCCATGGCCAGCGCGGCGGCGTCCAGCGGCGGCGCGCCGGTGCGGGAGCCCCAGTGGTGCCAGCGCTCGAGCTGAGCGCGCAGCGGCGCACCGGGCGCGGTCGCGATCGCGAAGGTCTGCCCGTCGGCCCAGGTGACGGTGGCGGACGTGCGGCGGAACCCGCCCCGGGCGGTGATGTTGGGGTCCCCCGCGATCAGCAGCCGGTGCAGTTCGGCGAGCGCGTCCGGGGTGAAGCAGGGGCGCCGGTCGGGGTGTTCGCGCAGCTCCGCGCGGACCGACTGGACGGCGAGCAGGCCGGCCGCGGTCCGGTGCTCGGCGGCCGCGGCGAGCTGTTCGGCCAGCCCGGCGGGGTCCGCTCCGGCGAGGTGGCGGTGGATCTTGCGCCGGTACCGCGGTCGGTGGAAGAGGTCGGGGTCGTCCAGGTGGGTGCCGACCGCGGCCGTCAGCTCGGCGAGCGCGTCGAGCGCCCGCCGGCGGTCGGCGGCCGGGACCGCTTCGGCGTCGAGCGGCGGTGCGACCGGCAGGACCACGCCCACCACCGAGGGCCGGCCGGCCCAGCTGAGCTGGCGGCCGCAGGTGGCGCCGTACCAGGTGACCTCGGAGGTCA
>NZ_JBHYKG010000587.1:0-1608 GCF_042741245.1 Kitasatospora sp. NPDC058965 | reverse complement strand
GTCCGGGGCACCCGGGCGGCACCGGCGTGCCCGGATCCGGCACTCCCGGTACTCCCGGCTCCCCCGGTGGACCGGGCGGGCCCGCCGGCTCCGGCCGGGCCCGGGTGGCGCCGCAGGGCCCGGCCGCGCTGCCGCCCTCGACCAAGAACCGGATCCGTCCGCTGGTCCCGCCGCAGCCCGGTCCCGCCACCCGGCGCGGCCCCGGACCGGCGGTCCGCCCGGTCGAGCACGCCGTGGCCGAGGACGGGCACTCGCAGCCGGGTGCCCGCGGGTCCGGCGCGGGTCACCGCGCGGCCGAACGGCCTTCGGAGGCCCGGGCGGACGCCCGACCGGACCGCGGGACGGGCAGCCGTGCGTCGGGCCGGGCCGCCGGTCCGGCCGGTCCGGGTCAGAGCCCGAGCGCGAGCGCGAGTGCGAACGCGGCCGCCGAACGGATGCTCAGGTCCCCCGCGTTCGGCGCCAGGCCGCCCGCCACCGGAGCACCGGGACCCACCGGCGCGCCCGGTGCCGCCAGTGCCGGGACCACCGGTGCCGCCGGTCCGGCCGGGGGCGCGGCACGCGGCCTCGCCCGGCCGGTCGGGTCGACGGGTGCCCGTCGCTCCCCGGCCACCGGTGCGCCCGGCACCGGCGCCGGGGCCGGGCCGGCCACCCGGGGCGCCGGTGCACCGGTTCAGGACGGCCCAGGCGACGAGTCGGCGGACCACCGTCCGCCGGGATCCGACCCGGGAGTCTGACGGCAGGCCAGGTGGCGGGCGCTCAGCCCGCCACCCCGTCCACCACACCGTCAGCCGCACCCGAGCCCGCACCCGCAGGGTCCCCGGGAGCCCTCGGCACGCCCGGGGAGCCCCGGTGCCCCGCCCCCTTGACCGGCCGGAGGTCGCCGAGTCCCCCGACGTACTGCCCCAGCGCGGCACGGCGCCGTAGGCTGGGCCGGGTGAACGACCGTTTGGTATGGATCGACTGTGAAATGACCGGACTCGACCTGGAGCGCGACGCGCTGATCGAGGTCGCCGCCCTGGTCACGGACTCCGAGCTGAACATCCTCGGCGAGGGGGTGGACGTGGTGATCCGTCCGCCGGCCCAGGCCCTGGAGACCATGCCGGAGGTGGTGCGCCAGATGCACACCGCCTCCGGCCTGCTCGACGAGCTGGACGCGGGCCTGACGCTGGCCGAAGCCGAGCGCCTGGTGCTCGACTACGTGCGCCAGCACGCGCCCGAGGGCGGCAAGACGCCGCTGTGCGGGAACTCGGTGGCCACCGACCGCGGCTTCCTCTCCCGGGACATGCCCGCACTGGAGGGCCACCTCCACTACCGCATCGTGGACGTCTCCTCGATCAAGGAGCTGGCCCGCCGCTGGTACCCGAGGGCGTACTACAACAGCCCGCAGAAGGGTGGCAGCCACCGGGCGCTGGCGGACATTCGGGAGAGCATCGCCGAACTGCGGTACTACCGCGAGGCGGTGTTCGTGCCGTCCCCCGGCCCGGAGACCGACGACGCGCGCCGGATCGCGGCGAAGTACCAGGTCACCGGCGAGCAGGCCGGCGAGCAGTAGGCGACCAGCAGACGACCAGCAGGACCGGGTGCGGTGCCCGGAGCCCCGCTCCGGGC
>NZ_JBHYKG010000586.1:0-1621 GCF_042741245.1 Kitasatospora sp. NPDC058965 | reverse complement strand
CCGCCGACGCGGGGGTGGTCCGCAGGGGCCGAAGAGGGAGCCGGGGCTGCTGCCGTCTTCCCCGCCGACGCGGGGGTGGTCCGTCCGGCCGGCCCCGCAAGAGCCCGCCCGGGTCGTCTTCCCCGCCGACGCGGGGGTGGTCCGGAGTTCAGCAGGGGCCGCTCGACCATGGCCTGGTCTTCCCCGCCGACGCGGGGGTGGTCCGACGGTGACGTCGGTGTCCGCGACCGTCAGGAAGTCTTCCCCGCCGACGCGGGGGTGGTCCGATCTGCGCCGAGCACACCCGGCACCTGATCGAGTCTTCCCCGCCGACGCGGGGGTGGTCCGGTGCAGGTTCATGGCGTCGGACACGCGGCGCGGTCTTCCCCGCCGACGCGGGGGTGGTCCGCCGAACGCCTTCATGTCCGGCTTTCAGCTGCGGTCTTCCCCGCCGACGCGGGGGTGGTCCGTCGAGATGCCGCAAACGCTGCTCCACGCTATGGTCTTCCCCGCCGACGCGGGGGTGGTCCGTCTCGCGGTCCTGGGGGACCTCGGCTCGGGCAGTCTTCCCCGCCGACGCGGGGGTGGTCCGGTGAACGACCCGCCGCCGAGCATGTTGTGGCCGTCTTCCCCGCCGACGCGGGGGTGGTCCGTCGGCCAAGGTGCCCATCAGACGGCCTGCCAGGTCTTCCCCGCCGACGCGGGGGTGGTCCGGCGGGGGCCTGGCCGAGCGCGAGCACGCCGTCGTCTTCCCCGCCGACGCGGGGGTGGTCCGCTGTGGGACATCGCCGTCGCCGCTGGGTCGTCGTCTTCCCCGCCGACGCGGGGGTGGTCCGCCGCCCTGCGCCTTTGCCCGGCCCGATTGCTGGTCTTCCCCGCCGACGCGGGGGTGGTCCGGCGGCTGGCTACCGGCGGTTGATCACGTACACGTCTTCCCCGCCGACGCGGGGGTGGTCCGGGCATCGACCCGCTCGCGCTGAGCCAGGCTGAGTCTTCCCCGCCGACGCGGGGGTGGTCCGCGCGCCACCCGTCGTAGGCCCAGGAGAGCACCGTCTTCCCCGCCGACGCGGGGGTGGTCCGAAGGCGGACGAGACGATCCTGCGCCTGGGCTGGTCTTCCCCGCCGACGAGGGGGTGGTCCGAAGGCGGACGAGACGATCCTGCGCCTGGGCTGGTCTTCCCCGCCGACGAGGGGGTGGTCCGGACAGCCCGGTCGTGTCCGGCTGCGCGGGCTGGTCTTCCCCGCCGACGCGGGGGTGGTCCGCTGCCGCGCCGAGCCGGCCACGCCTCGCTGCTGTCTTCCCCGCCGACGCGGGGGTGGTCCGCCGGGCAACGGCGTCTCCCGGCCCGCGCTGGAGTCTTCCCCGCCGACGCGGGGGTGGTCCGGCCTCGCTTCAGATCCGCTCCATCGGCCCGTCGTCTTCCCCGCCGACGCGGGGGTGGTCCGCTCTGCATCACCTCTCGAAGCGTCGGGAGACGGTCTTCCCCGCCGACGCGGGGGTGGTCCGGCTGCGGCCGGCGGGAGCCCGCGGGGCGTGGCGTCTTCCCCGCCGACGCGGGGGTGGTCCGTCGGAGGGGTGGATCTCGCAGCGGATCGCGCTGTCTTCCCCGCCGACGCGGGGGTGGTCCGCCGAGGCCAACGC
>NZ_JBHYKG010000585.1:0-1684 GCF_042741245.1 Kitasatospora sp. NPDC058965 | reverse complement strand
ACCGACGGCGCCGCCCTGCACAACACCGCGACCACCGCCGACATCGGCATCGGCAACGACGTCCACCCCAGCGCCCTGACCCGCGGCCTGCACGGAACCGTCGGCGAGGCCGACTACACCACCTTCACCGGCCCGTTCCGCACCGCCCTGCTCCAGCACGTCACCCCGTGCGTCACCGACCCCTCGACCGTCCAACCCGCCGGCACCATCGCCCTGCTGCCGAACGAGTGCGCCGACAGCGTGATCGCCAAGGCCGCGCAGGTCCGCCCCGATCCGCGCCAGGTCGCCTGGCAGCGCGGCGGGCCGATGGCCTTCCTGCACTTCGGCGTCAACACCTTCACCGGCCTGGAGTGGGGCACCGGGACCGAGGACCCGAACGTCTTCCAGCCCACCGGCCTGGACACCGACCAGTGGGCGCAGACCCTCAAGGCCGACGGCTTCGCCGGGGCGATCCTGACCGTCAAGCACCACGACGGCTTCCTGCTCTACCCGTCCCGGTACAGCAACCACTCAGTGGCGTCGAGCAGTTGGGACGGCGGCAAGGGCGACGTGCTGCGCAGCTTCGCCGACTCGATGCACAAGTACGGTCTGCGGGTCGGGGTCTACATCTCCCCGGCCGACGAGAACCAGTACGCGAACGGCGTCTACGCGAACGGCAGCGCCCGCACCGCGCGCACCGTCCCGACCCTGGTCCCCGGCGACGACCGCGCCGGCAAGGGCCTGCCGAGCTACACCCTGCCCGCCGACGACTACGGCGCCTACATGCTCAACCAGCTCTACGAAGTGCTCACCCAGTACGGCACCGTCGACGAGGTCTGGTTCGACGGCGCGCAGGGGCGGATCCCGGCCGACAAGGTGGAGTCCTACGACTTCGACAGCTGGTACGAGCTGATCCGCGCGCTCGCCCCGCAGGCCGTCATCGCCAACGAGGGTCCCGACGTCCGCTGGGTCGGCAACGAGAGCGGCGTGGGCCGGCAGAACGAGTGGTCCGTGCTGCCCAGCACCGCGCAGGCCGACGGCAAGCCCAGTCCGACCGCCGACTACAGCGCCGCCGACATGGGCAGCCGGGCTGTGCTGGCCACCGCCGGCGCCGACGCGACCCAGCTCTCCTGGTACCCCTCGGAGACCGACGTCAGCATCCGCCCCGGCTGGTTCTACCACTCCGCCCAGGACGGCCAGCTCAAGACGGTCGGTCAGCTGACCGACATCTACCGGCAGTCCCAGGGGCGCGACTCGCTGCTGCTGCTGAACGTCCCGCCGAACCAGGCCGGGCAGCTGGCACCGGGAGACGTGGCCCGGCTGAACGACTGGCACGCCGACCTCACCCGGCTCTTCTCCGACGACCTGGCCCGGGCGGCCACCGCCACCGCCACGGACACCGCCCCCGGCTCCTCCCCCGCCAACGCCCTCGACGGCTCGCCCGACACCGCCTGGCAGACGGGCGGCGGCGTGCCCGCCACCCTCACCGTCGACCTCGGTGCCGCCGAGCGGGTGGACACCGTGGCCGCCGCCGAGGACATCCGCCAGGGCCAGCAGATCGACTCCTTCACCGTCGAGTACCAGGACGCCACCGGCGCCTGGGTCCCGATCCCCACCGCCGAGCAGACCCTCTCCGTCGGCGCCGGACGCATCCTGCCGCTGACCACCCCGGTCACGGCGCAGCGCATCCGCCAGACCGTCACCC
>NZ_JBHYKG010000584.1:0-1732 GCF_042741245.1 Kitasatospora sp. NPDC058965 | reverse complement strand
TGCGCGTGGGGTGGGGGGTCCGGGGGGGGGGCGGGGGGCCCCGCCCCCCCCGGCCCCTCCCGTGTCCGGCACCGCCTGTCCGGTACGGTCCGCCCGGCCCCGCCCGGCGGTCACTCCTCGGCGAGCAGCCCGCGCAGCCGGGTGGTGCGCGGCGCGCCCGGGCGCTCGGCCACCGCCTGCCCCAGTGCGGGGCCGGCCGCGTGCACCACGGACAGGTGGCGCTCGGCCCGCCCGAAGGCGGTGTACACCCACTGGCGGGTCAGCCCGGCGGCCGCGTCCTCCGGCAGCACCACCACCGCGCCCGGCCAGCGCCGGCCCAGCGCCTGGTGGACCGTCAGCGCCCAGCCGTGCCGCAGCCGGTCCAGCCCGTCGGGCGGCAGCAGCAGCTCGGTCCCGTCGGCCAGCGCCACCCGCAGCCCGGCCGGCTCACCGCCCCGCACCGTCCCGGGGTGGCTCACCCCGGGCAGCGGGGAGTGGACCACCCGGTCGCCCGGGTCGAAGCCGCCGAACCGGCCCGGGCCGGGGTTGAGCTTCGCCTTGGCAGCCGCGTTCAGCGCCCGGGTGCCGGCCGCGCCGCCGTGGCCGGGGGTGAGCAGCACGGTCTGCTCGACCGGGATGCCCAGCGCGCGCGGGATGGAGTCGGTGAGCAGCTGCACGGCCCGGTGCACGGCCTCCCCGGCGTCCCGGGCGGTGAGGATCACCACCTCCTTGTCCGGCGCCTCGACGGCGTTCAGCTCGCCGATGCCGATGCCGGAGACCAGCTCGCCGATCGGGCCGAGGTCGGGGGTGCGGGAGGCGACGACCGGGCAGGCCTTGGCGGCCAGCAGGTCGGCGAAGAGCCGCCCGGGCCCGCTGGACCAGAGCTGGGCCGGGTCGCCGCTGAGCACCAGCCGGGTGCTGTCGGCCAGCGCCTCCACCAGCGTGGCGGCCCGCTCCAGGTCCAGCAGCGGGGCGTCCTGGACGACCAGCAGGTCCAGCTCCAGGGTGCCGTCCTCGGCCCGGTCGACGCCGCCGGGCCCGAGCAGCGCCTCCAGCGTGACCGAGTCCGGATCGGCCAGGGCCGCCCGACCGTGCTCGGTCCAGGCGGCGGCGCGCACCCGCAGGCCGAGCCCGCGCGCGGCGGTCAGCAGCTCGGCCAGTTCGGCCCGGGCGGCCGCGTCGCCGGTGTGCAGCACCAGGCCGGAGCCGGCCACCGCGCGGATCAGCGCGGCGCCGGAGGCGGAGGCCCCGGCGGCGGCCTGGTCCCAGGACTCGTCCAGCCGCGGCTCGAAGGTGGAGATCAGCCGGACCAGGCCCTCGGCCGCGGCGTCCTCGGCCATCGCCAGCCGCTCCAGGGCGAGCAGCAGTCGGGTCGGCGGTTCCTCGTCCTCGGCCGCCGGGCGGTGGCCGGGTTCGAGCTCCTGGAACGGCAGCAGCCGGCCCTCGGCCACCGCCTCCTGCAGCGCCTGCTCCGGCTCGGGCACCCCGAGCTTGGCCAGCCCCTCGCCCAACTCGACGGCCGGCTGGGCGGAGTGGCCGCGCAGCGCCGCCTGCTCCAGCAGCCAGACCGCCAGCGCCTGCCCGCGCCGCGGGTCGCCGGGGCCGGCGGCCGGGCCGAGCAGCGTGCGGGCGAAGCCGTCGGCCTGGTCCGGGCGGACCCCGGGCAGCGCCAGCAGGGCCCACGGGTCGGTGCGCAGCGTCTCGGCGGCCGCCTCGCCGAAGGCCCCGGCCGCGGCGGCGGCCAGGCCCGGGA
>NZ_JBHYKG010000583.1:0-1739 GCF_042741245.1 Kitasatospora sp. NPDC058965 | reverse complement strand
CTCCTCCTGGCTGAGGAGCGGCCGGGCGGTGCGGCCCGCGCGGGGTCGGCGCGGGCGGGCCGCGGCGGCCGGCCGGACGGACCGTCAGCCGCCGCGGGCGGTGCGCCCGCGGGCTCCGAGGGCACGCCCGGGTCCGCGGCGGTCCGCGGCAGTAAGCGCGCCGGCGGTGGGTAGGGAGGGGGCATGACCGGGCACGGGGGAGCACGGGCGGTGCGGGGGCTGCGCCGGCGGCGGGCGCACGCACTGCTGCGCAGCACGGTGGTCGGCGCGCTGGCCGCCTGGAGCCCGACCCTGCTGGTGGCGATCCCGCTCCAGCTGCTGCTCTCCCGACTGGGGTTCAGCTCGCTCCTCTTCCACCGGATGCTCGCGGCGACCCGGTGGAGTCCCCTGCTCGGTGCGGTGAGCGGTCTGGTCCTGCTGATCACGTTCCGCCGGGGAGCGCAGCGGCCCGACCCGGAGGCCTGGCGCGAACTGCTCGGCACGGCCGTGACCGTCGCCGTGCTGGCGCAGTTCGTCCTGCTGGCGCTGAGCCGGCGGTCGTCGTTCCCGCTGCTGATGGTGGTGCCCGCCGCGATCCCGGCGGTGTCGGTCGCGCTGCTCGGCGCCGGCTGGGTGGTGGCGCCGCTGACGTACCCGGAGGCGCGCGAGCGGCGCTGGTAGGGGCGCCGCCGCGGCCGGCGCGCGGGTCACCCGACGACGCGTGCCGCGATGAGGCGGGCGCAGTCCAGCGCCTGGGCGCGGCTGCTGTCGACCTCCAGGTCGTACACCACGCCCTGGTGCACCAGCTCGGCCTGGGCGGCGGCCATGCCGGGGACCCGGTCGCCGCGGGCCAGTTCACGCGCGGCGGCGACCTCGGCCTCGCAGCGCACGCCGACCCAGAGCACGCCGGTCCCGGCCAGCGCCCGCTGCCAGCGCTGCTGCGACTCGGCCCGGCCGAGGAAGACCTCGTCCACGATCACCCGGGCGCCCGCCCCGGCCATCGCGGCCACGCCGGCGATCCAGGCCGCCTCCAGCCGGCGGAACTCCGGCCCGACGGTCACCCGGCCGTCGGCCGCGATCTCGATCCCCGCCTCGCCGCGCTGCATCGCGGCCGGGAGCGAGGCGACGAAGACGTCCGCCCCGAGCGCCAGCCACGGCTGCGGCAGCACCGCCTGCAGGCAGCGGACGATCCCGGACTTGCCGGAGCTGGAGCCGCCGTTGATCATGATCACCCGAGTGGACACGGCGTCACCCTAACGGCCCCGGCGGCATCGCCCAACCGGATTCCGCTCCGGTCCGCCGGGCCCGGCACGGTTGCGCCCACCCCGCCCGGTGCCCGCATATGGGGAGCATGCTGGCACGGCTCCGCGCGCACGACCCGGACCTCGTCGCGACCCGCCGGGCCGCGCGCACCGCCGTCGTGATGCCGGCCCTGTTCGCGTTCTGCACCCAGGTGCTGCACGCGCCGACGGTGGCGAGCTTCGCCGCCTTCGGCTCGATCTCGATGCTGCTGCTGGTCGACTTCTCCGGCCCGATGGTGGAACGGCTGCTGGCCCAGGCCGGGTTGGCGGTGGCCTGGCTGGTGCTGATCTGCCTCGGCACGCTGGCGGCCCGGCACCTCTGGCTCGCCGTCACCGCGACCGTGCTGGTCGGCTTCGCCGTGCTCTTCGCGGGCGTGGTCAGTTCGGTGCTGGCGAGCAGTTCGACCGCGCTGCTGCTCGCGTTCGTGCTGCCGGTCAGCACTCCGGTGCCGCTCGGGC
>NZ_JBHYKG010000582.1:0-1743 GCF_042741245.1 Kitasatospora sp. NPDC058965 | reverse complement strand
GGTTGCCGCGGGGGGGGGGGGGGGGGGGGGTGGTTTGCCGGGGGGGGGGCGGGCCCCCCGGGGGGGGGGGGCCCCCGCCACCGCTTTCCCATGTCCACCCAGCCCCTCCCTCCCCAGTCGCCCCTGGCTCGGGAGGGCATACCATGTCACACTGCTCGTGCACTGCCACTCAAAGTGACAGCGACTGTCTCGTTCACACGATCAGACAACAGTTGCGTTGCGACCTGTGCGTATCTGTGCGAAACCTCTTGACTGACCTGGCGTCTCGGAGGTGTCATATGGCCCATCACGTTCGAACCTGTTTGGTTCTGATGAATTGTGATCCACCCACCGCGCTGCTAGGAGCCCCATCCATGACCACTGTGCGCAACCGTCGCCGCACTGCCGCGGCCTTCGGGCTGCTCGTCGCCCTCGGCCTCACGGCCTGTTCCACCGGTCAGGAGACGACCAAGGGCGGCGGGAACGCCGCACCGGTCAGCGGCAAGATCTCCATCACGTACCTGCAGAAGCAGGGCGACCAGGAGTACTTCATCGGCGAGGCCGCCGGTGCCAAGGCCAAGGCCCAGCAGCTGGGTGTGGACCTGAAGGTGGTCAACCTCGGCAACGACGCCAACAAGACGATCAGCGAGGTCCAGTCCGCGATCGCGCAGAAGAGCAACGGCCTGATCATCGTGGTGCCGGACCCGGCGGTGGGTCCGCAGGTCGTGCAGACCGCCAAGGACGCGGGCGTGCCGCTGCTGACCTCGGACGACCAGATCTGCACCACCGGCCCCGCCCCGGCCTCCTGCGACAAGTCGGCGCTGGTGCCGCGGATCGGCTTCTCCGGCCAGCAGATGGGCCAGCAGGTCGGCCAGCGGGCCGGCGAGGAGTTCAAGAAGGCCGGCTGGAACGCGGCCGACACCCGCACCATCTCCGCCTGGAAGCAGGACGTGACCGTCTGCGGCGACCGCGTCAAGGCTGCCAAGGACGCCTTTGCCACCGCCTCCGGCGCCTCGGTGCAGAACATCGACGTGGCCACCGACAACACGCCGACCGGTGCCCAGGACAAGATCGCCGCGACCCTGACCGCCAACCCGGGCGTCAAGCACTGGGTGATCTGGGGCTGCAACGACGAGAACGTGCAGGGCGGCATCACCGCGACCGAGAACGCCGGCATCTCCGCCGACAACGTCATCGGGGTCGGCCTGGGCGCCTACCTGGCGTGCAAGGACTGGGGCAGCAGCAAGCCGTCCGGCATGAAGGCCGCGCTGTTCATCAACGGCAGCGACGTGGGCGCCCTGGCCGTCCAGACCATGTACGACAAGCTCAAGAACAGCAAGGACTTCCCGCAGGAGGCGTTCGCGCCCACCACCATGGTGGACCCGACCTCCTGGCAGTCCGCCGGCGTCAAGTGCAGCTGACATGACGTCGGGTAAGGCAGAGATGACGACCCACAGCGGGGCGGGAGTCCGCGGAGTCGGCAAGCGGTTCGGCGAGGTCCGGGCGCTCACCGACGTCACCCTGGACTTCCCGGCCGGCCAGGTGACCGCCCTGATGGGCGAGAACGGCGCCGGCAAGTCCACCCTGCTGAAGATCCTCACGGGCGACCACCAGCCCACCGAGGGGACCGTGCTGCTGGACGGGTCCGAGCTGGCGCTGCAGTCGCCGGCCCGGGCCCGGGCCGCCGGGATCCGGATCATTCCGCAGGAGCCGGAGATCATCCCGCACGTGTCGGTGGCGGAGAACGTGTACGCGGGTTCGCTG
>NZ_JBHYKG010000581.1:0-1748 GCF_042741245.1 Kitasatospora sp. NPDC058965 | reverse complement strand
GACAGGGGCCGCACCGGAGCCGGCGTCACCGGGGCCGCCGGGCGCGGCCGGGTGGCGCCCGCCGCCCGCGCGGCCAGCTCGCTCAGCCGCTCGTGCAGGTGGGCGGCGCCCGGCCGGTCGCCCGGCTCCTTGGCCAGGCAGGCGCCGATCAGCGGCGCCAGCGGCGGCGGCACCTCGGACAGGTCCGGCTCCTCGTGCACCACCCGGTAGAGCATCACCTCGGAGGAGGCGCCGGAACCGAAGGGGGTGTCACCGGTCAGCGCGTAGGCCAGCGTGGCGCCGAAGGCGAAGACGTCGGTGGCGGGCGTGACCGCCGCGCCGCGCACCTGCTCGGGCGCCAGGAAGCCCGGCGAGCCGACCGCGGTGCCGACGTGGGTGAGCGTGCTGGCCCCGCGCGACCAGGCGATGCCGAAGTCGATGATCCGCGGGCCCTTGGGGGAGAGCAGGATGTTCGAGGGCTTCAGGTCCCGGTGCACCACCCCGGCCTCGTGCACCTTCACCAGGCCGTCGGCCAGCGCGGCACCGATCCGGGCCACCTCCGGCCAGGCCAGCGGCCCCTCGTCGCCCACCCGCTTGTACAGCGAGGGCCCGGGCACGTACGCGGTGGCCAGCCAGGGCCGGTCCGCCTCGATGTCGGAGCCGACCACCCGGGCCGTGGCACCGGCGCGGATCCGGGACGCGGCCGCCACCTCGCGGGCGAACCGGGTGCGGAACTCGGCGTCCTCGGCCAGCTCGGCGCGGATCAGCTTCAGCGCCACCCGCTGGCCCTTGCGGTCCGAGCCCAGGTAGACCACGCCCATCCCGCCGGCACCGAGTCGCCGGTGCAACCGGTACGGGCCGACGATGCGGGGGTCCTCACGCCTCAGCCGCATCATCGCCATGTCTGTCCCCGTCGGCCCGTGTGGTGGGCCAATCCCGAGATGGGCCCCGGTCCTGGGGCAGCGTCAGTTCTGTCGGGCACAGCTTACGGAACGTCGGCTGCGGTGTGCTGATACGCAACACGCGAACCGCCGGTGGGATTGTCCGATCCACGCGCGCGCCGCGCGCCGCGCGCCCCTCGGGGTCGTCTCTCAGGGTTCTCCCGGGGGCGGGGTGCCCGCGCCCTCCCCCTCGGGTAGTACGCCCACAGGAGGACTCTCATCCTCCCGGACCGCTGCGGAACGAGACCACGGCATGACGTCACCGACCTTGCGGACGAATAGCGTTGACCGTAGCGGTGGGCGGGCGCTCGTCCCCCGAGGTCACCGCCCACCGCTCCCCCCGTCACGACCAGCAGGAGACCGGACATGGCCACCCCGCTCAGCCGAGCCGACCAGCGCCGACCGCTGCTGCTGGTCCGCAGCTACCTGGCCGCGCGCGGCCGCGCGGCCGGCCGGTCCCGTGACGATCGTCACCCCGCCGTCGCGCTGGCCATCGTGCTGCCGTGCGCGGCGCTGCTGCTGCTGCTCTTCGGCGGGTGGGACCAGATGGCCAGCCAGACCAAGGCGGTGGCCGACCTGATCGGGCGCTGATCCCAGGGGACAGGGAACAGTCGCCGGGCCGCGCGGGACACGCGGCCCACCGGACCGGAGGCAGGCGCCCCCGCGGAACACGCGGACGGGCGGCACTGTGGGCGAGCCCGCCTCCGGTCCACCGGCCGGGGGGCGGGGGCGGGGGGGGGTGGGGTGAACCCCGCCCCGCGCCCCGGCCGGGGGGGCCCCCGCCCCCACGAAGGGGCGGGGGCGGGGGTGGGTGATTTTAAAAAAATA
>NZ_JBHYKG010000580.1:0-1778 GCF_042741245.1 Kitasatospora sp. NPDC058965 | reverse complement strand
AACTTCAGGGTCACGCTCTGGCCGGCGTAGGAGGAGAGGTCGAAGCTCTTCTGCACGTAGCCGGTGGCGGCGTTGACGTTGGAGTAGGTCGCCAGCGAGGTGCCGTTGGCGGTGACGGTGAGCTTGTCGTAGGCGGTGGTGCCGGTCTCGGCGGTGTCGATGTGCAGCCAGAAGCTGAACGTCGCCTTGCAGCCGGCGGGGATGGTGACGGTCTGCGAGAGGGTGTCGGTGTGGCTGGAGCCGTAGCCGTCGAGCCAGGCCTTCCAGCTGCCGCTGTGGGCGGCCTCGGAGCTGGAGTTGTCGACGACGCCGGAGGAGGCGGTCCACGGGGCGGCGGTGCCGGTCTCGAAGCCGGCGTTGCCGAGCAGCTGGCCGCCGCCGGTGCAGCCGCCACCGCCGCCCGAGACGGTCCAGGTGAAGCTGGTGGTGCCGGTCTTGCCGGCGGTGTCCTTGGCGGTGGCGGTCACGTTGTAGGTGCCGGCGGTGGTGGCGGTGCCGGTGATCAGGCCGCCGGAGCTGATCGACAGGCCGGTGGGCAGGCCGGTGGCGGTCCAGGTCAGCGCGCCGGTGCCGCCGGTGGCGGTGAGCTGCAGGTTGGCGGTGCCGTTGAGGGCGGTGCTCTGGTTGCCGGGGTTGGTCACGGTGACGCCGCCGGTGGGCAGCGAGCCGACGTTGACGGCGGCCCAGGCGGTGGCGACCGCGTTGTACTCGGCGGAGCCGGCGCCGTACAGGTCGGTGGCCGCGCTGAGGGTCGCGGTCCGCGCACCCGCGTAGTCCGTGCTCGACGTGAAGTAGGTCGTGAGGGCCCGGTACCAGACGGCCGCGGCCTTGTCCCGGCCGATGCCGGTGACGGCGATGTTGTTCACCGTCGGCGAGTTGTAGTTGAAGCCGTTGATGGTCTTGGCGCCGCTGCCCTCCGACAGGAGGTAGAAGAAGTGGTTGGCCACGCCGGACGAGTAGTGCACGTCGAGGTTGCCCACGGTGGAGGACCAGGAGTCGGCCGAGGAGCCGTCCTTGGAGGGCTGGTCCATGTAGCGCAGCGGAGTGCCGTTGCCGTTGAGGTTGATCTCCTCGCCGATCCAGTAGTTCGGCGGGTTGGAGGGCAGGTTGGCGTACCACTCGACCATGGTGCCGAGGATGTCGGAGGTGGCCTCGTTGAGGCCGCCGGACTCGCCCGAGTAGGTCAGGTTGGCGGTGGCGGCGGTGACGCCGTGCGTCATCTCGTGGCCGGCCACGTCGATCTCGGTCAGCGGGTGGGTGTCGCTGGCGCCGTCGCCGTAGGTCATGCAGAAGCAGCTGTCGTCCCAGAAGGCGTTGGTGTAGCCCGTGTCGTAGTGCACGCGGTTGTAGGCGCCGACGCCGTCGTTGCGGATGCCGCTGCGGCCGAAGGTGTTCTTGTAGAAGTCCCAGGTGGCGGCGGTGCCGTACTGGGCGTCCACCGCGGCCGACTGGCGGTTGCTCACCGTGCCGTCGCCCCAGGTGGTGGAGGAGTTGGTGAACAGGGTGCCGTTGCCGGAGGTGCCGTTGTTCATGTCGGTGGTGTACTGACCGCCGCGGCTGCCGTCCTTCAGCTGGAAGGTGGAGCCCGAGGCCGTCGTGGTCAGCGGCACGGTACCGACGAAGACGCCCTTGCCGGTGTCGGTCTCGATGCCCTCGACCTTGCTCAGCACCGCACCCGTGTGCGCGTCGGTGACGACGTGCAGGCGGCTGGGGGTGCCGTCCTTCTGCTTGCCGGTGACGACGGTCTCCCAGGCCAGCTTCGGGGTGTCGGTGCCCAT
>NZ_JBHYKG010000579.1:0-1779 GCF_042741245.1 Kitasatospora sp. NPDC058965 | reverse complement strand
GCCCGGGGCCGTGTTCCGTCCGGGGTCGGGAGGGGTGACCCTGCGCCAGAACTTAGGTTAGCCTTACCTTATGAACAACGCGCTGCTGGCCGCGAACACGGCCGGGTACACCATGCCTCCGCTCTGGCGGATCCTCACCAAGTCCGGCTACTTCACCGGCCTGTGCGGAGCCATCGGCGCCACCGTCACGTACGCGACCACCGTCCGCCCCGCCCTGCGCGCCGCCCGGACCGACGCGGCCGGCGACGTCGCCGTGCTGCGCCACCGGTCCGCACGCTTCCTCGCCTGGTCGGGCGTCCTGCTGCTGGTCACCGGCTACCTCCAGCTCGCCGCCCGGGTCGCCCGGGCGGGCAAGGGCACGCCGTTCGGCGACGCACTCGCGCCGCACCGGATCTGGCAGTTCCTGCGGGCCCCCGCCGCCAAGGGCGCGTGGATACCGCAGGGCACCGTCTACCTGGCCCAGAACCTCGTACTGGTCCTCACCGCCGCCACCCTGGTCGCCCTGTTCGCGCCGGCCGCCCGGCGGCGACTGGACGCGCTCGCCGGCGCCGCCCTGCCGCTGTCGCTCGGCACCACCCTGGTCGCCGCCGTCCCCGCGACCCGGCCGAAGAACACGGACGCCGTGGTCGACCTGGCCCTCGATCAGGTCCACATCGTCAGCGGCACGGTGTGGCTGGGCGGCCTCGCCCTCCTGGTCGCGCTGGCCGCTGCCCGCGGCCGCCTCGGCGACGCCGCCGGCCCGCTCTGGGCCGACCTGTGGCGCCGCTTCAGCCTGGTGGCGATGGTCTGCGTCGGCGCGGTGGTCGTCTCCGGCCTGTGGCTGAGCTGGCGGCACGTCGGCGCGGTCGACCAGCTGTGGACCACCGGCTACGGCGCGGCCCTGCTGGTGAAGCTCCTGCTGGTGCTGGGCCTGGTGGCGGCCGGCGCGGTCAACCAGTTCTGGCTGACGCCCCGCATCGCGCAGACCCGGCGCGCGAACGACACCGCCTCGCTGCTGCACCTGACGCTGCGTCACTTCCCCAAGGTGGTCTGGGGCGAGGTCGCGCTCGGCCTCGGCGTCCTCGGCGTCATGCCCTTCCTCACCGGGTCCGCCCGGACCGAGGCCCACAGCGCGCATGCCGCATCCTCCGCCGCCGTCTTCTCCGCCGGCGCGGCCCTCGCCCTCGCGCTGGCCGTGTCGCTTTACGCCACCGTGAAGGCCTCCGACGCCCTGGCCCGCCGCCCGGCCGCCACGGCCACGGTCTGAACCTGCAGCACCGGTGCCGGTCCGCCCACGAGGCGGGGCCGGCACCGGTGCGCATGTCGTTTTACGTCAAAAGAGTTGGACGTACCAGAACTCTCCATACACAGAAAGGCCAATGGAAAAAGGGGAACGGATTCCGCCGGACACCAGTCGCACCCGAATGAATCGGTGAGGCTTCCGCGTCCGGCCAAATCCGATGGGGCGACCACCCCGGCCGGACACCGGCCCCCGGGGCCACGGCGGCGCGCGACGATGCCCCCGAACAGGGCCGACTCCCAAGCGAGTTGCAGGACGTAGCGATCAGGGCACGGTAAGCAGTCGGCAGTTCTCGGCCAATCCACGGCCGCCATCTGTCATGGGCTGGTCATTCACTGCGACCATTTCCGGTGCCGCAGCAGCCCGGCCCCTCACCGGTGGCAGCGCGGACCCGTTCGGCTCCATCCGCACCGCACCCGTGTCGCGCACCAGCGGCCGGGCCGCCCCCACTGCGCCGCTACCCGCGGCCAGGTCGCTCCACCGCTCGTGACCCCGCGAGC
>NZ_JBHYKG010000578.1:0-1801 GCF_042741245.1 Kitasatospora sp. NPDC058965 | reverse complement strand
AGGTGCCGCGGCCCCGGGCCGTTGTTACGTTGGCCCCCACCGCGCCTCACGGGGAGACCAGAGATGGCTGCCAAGACCGCGTCACGCCCGTCCGCCCACCGCGCCCGCCGCTGGCTGCCGCTGCTCGGCGCACCGCTCGCCGCCGGGCCCGTCGCCACCTTCTCCGCCGCCTTCCTGCTCAGTCCGGGCATCCCCGCGGCGGTCGCCCTGCTGGGCGAGCGCCGGGTCCTGAAGCCCCGTCACGAGTTCCGCGCCCTGGTCTACGGCGACCCGCTGCTCGCGGTGGCCGCCGCCTGCGGGGTGGCGCAGTGCCGCTCGGTGCCGCCGAGCTCGGTCCGCTCCTGGGTGCGCGGCCCGCTCGCGGTGGCCGCCAGCGCGGCCTGGCTCGGCTTCGGGCTCTGGCAGTGGCGGGCCGAGGTGCGCTGCGGACGGTTCAACCGGGCCCAGGCCCTGGCCCCCACCAAGATCTACCACCAGCTCGGCGTCTACCCCATGCTCGGCTACCTGGCCGGCTCCGCGGTGCTGGCCGGCCTGGCCTGCCCGCAGCCGCGGCACGGCCGGGCCGGCAAGGCGCTGATCGCGGCCTGCGTCGGCAGTTGGGCGGTGGCGAACGTGATCGACCGGCGCCACCTCAAGCTCGGCCACCCGCCCTACGACTGGCGCCGGCTGCGCCCGGTCGAGCAGCCCTGGCCGATCGAGTCGGACACCCTGCGGTCGGCGGCGGCCGAGTAACGTACCGTCGGGCGGCGCCGCCGGTTGCCCGAACGGGCCCGCCGCACTGCCCGAACGGTGCGCCGAACGCTTCCCGCGCCCGGCGCCGCTCGGGCCTGGGCAGACCGCCGGGCCCGCCCTAGCGTGCCCGGGTGAGCATCTGGACCTCTCTCGAACCCGCTTCGGCGACCGTCGACCCGGGCGGCGCGGCCAGCGTGACGCTGACCCTGCGCAACACCGGCGACGTCGTCGAGGAGTACCGGATCCTGCTGGTCGGCGAGCCGGCCCGGTGGGCCCGCGCCGAACCCGCCGCGCTGAAGCTGTACCCCGGTACCGGCGGGACGGTGGAGCTGACCTTCGCCCCGCCGCGCTCGCCCGACGCGGCCGCCGGGCCGCACCCGTACGGGGTCAAGGTGGTGCCCGCCGAGCAGCCCGACGCGACCACCGTGGTCGAGGGGATGCTGTCGATCACCCCCTTCACCGAGCTGCACGCCGAGCTGGTGCCGCAGGAGAGCCGCGGACGCTGGCGCGGCCGGCCCCGGCTGGCGGTGGACAACCTGGGCAACACCGAGGTGACCGTCTCGCTGACCGGGCGCGAGCCGGGCGACCGGCTGGAGTTCGAGCTGGAGCCCTCCTCGCTGCAGATCGCCCCGGGCCGGGCGGCCTTCGCCCAACTGACGCTGCGTCCCAAGCAGGTGCGCTGGACCGGCGGGCGGGAGACCGCGCCGTTCTCGGTCGCGGTGCAGCGGGCCGGCACCGAGCCGCTGGCCGCGGAGGGCACCTTCGTGCACGCGGCCGTGCTGCCGCGCTGGACCGCCCGGGTGCTGATGGGGGCGGCGGCGCTGACCGCCGCCGCGGTGGCGTTCTGGCTCTCGGTCCATCCGACCGTGGCCACCCGGGCGCGCGAGGTGGCGGCGACCGCCTCCCAGCAGGCGATCGCGCCCGGGGCCGACCCGGGCGCGGCCCCGGCCCCGAGCGCCCAGCCCTCGCTGCCGCCCGCCCCGCTGCCCACCCAGGGCGCGCCCGCCGGCCAGGGCGGATCCGGCGCGGGCGGCGGCACCGGCGGGGGTTCGGGCGGCGGTGGCGGGGG
>NZ_JBHYKG010000577.1:0-1809 GCF_042741245.1 Kitasatospora sp. NPDC058965 | reverse complement strand
GCACACGGACACCCCCATGCTCACCGGAGCCGGTCCGGCGGGCCCGTCCGGCGCGTCCGTTCGGGCCCGCGGCGGGGCCGGCGCCGTGGCCGGGCGGGGGACGTCAGCAGGTCCAGTCGACCCGGTCGAAGGTGGCGTAGTGGTCGGCGGTGTAGTAATCCTCGTGCGGGGCCCGGCCGGTGATGATCCGCCGGGTGCCGCGGGTGGGAGCGCCGGGGGTCGTGACGGTGTACTCGTGGTAGTAGCCCGAGGGTTCCTGGGGCAGGACCCCCTCGTGGTTGGCGAAGACGATCCCGTCGCGCGCGTAGGGGAACGGGCCGCCCCGGTCGATCAGGTGCAGCGTGTCGTGGGCCTGCACCGGCAGCCCGGTGTAGCAGACGTCGCCGACGGACCGGTGGCCGTGCTGCGCGGCGGCGGGTGCGCCCACCGCCGCGGGACCCGTCAGCAGGACGCCCGCGGTCAGCGCGGCGAGAGCGGCGGCCCGCAGGGTCCGGGAGAGTGTGATCATGCCGGCGAGCATGGCGGACGCCGGGACGCCCGCCCGGCCGGAAACGCCGGTGTACACACGATCGTGCGACGTGACGCTCCCTCACACGGCCCGGGCGGGCGGTCGGGGCGCGCAGGTCAGCGGTACTCGCACAGGTAGGCGGTGTCGCCCGCGACCTTCAGGTGGAAGACGCTGTCGCCCGGGACGTCGAAGCGGGTGCCGGCGGCGAACGTCTCCCAGGTGTCACTGCCGGGCAGCCGGACGGTCAGGGCGCCGCTGACCACGTGCATGGTCTCGGGGGCGGCGGTGTCGAACGCGTACTCGCCGGGGGCCATCACGCCGACGGTCGCCCGTCCGTTCCCGGAGTCGAACGCGATCGACTTGACCGTGCCGTCGAAGTACTCGTTGACCTTGAACATGGGCATTCCCTCGGGGACCGGGCGGTATCGAGCTGGCCGCTCGCCGCGTGCTGGGTGTCGGCAGGGGAAAGGTACCGGTGGTGCCCCTGGGGCCGGTGGTCCGTCTCGCACCGTGAACGTCCCCGCCCCCAGAGGGCGCGCCGGGCGTTGGTTAGACTTGCTAACGATTACCGGAGCAGCGCCGAGTCCTGGAGGGTCCCCCCCATGCACGGAACGGTCACCGCAGTCAGCAGCAACCCCGAGTACTCCTTCACCAAGCCCAACCGCGACAGCGTCACCCTGCTCGCCGGCCTCGGGGTGCAGGGCGATGTGCACGCGGGGGTGACCGTCAAGCACCGGTCCCGGGTGGCCCAGGACCCGACCGCGCCGAATCTGCGTCAGGTCCACCTGATGCACGAGGAGCTCTTCGCCGAGGTCGGCGCGCACGGGTTCGCCGTCGGCCCCGGCGACCTGGGCGAGAACATCACCACCAGTGGTATCGACCTGCTCTCGCTGCCCACCGGCACCCTGCTGCACCTGGGCGACGAGGCGGTGGTGGAGGTGACCGGCCTGCGCAACCCGTGCCTGCAGATCGACGCCTTCCAGCGCGGCCTGCTCCCTCGGGTGGTGGGCCGTGACGAGGCCGGCGCCGTCGTCCGCAAGGCCGGGATCATGGGCGTGGTGTGCACCGGAGGCGTGGTCCGCCCGGGCGACCCGGTCCGCGCCGTGCTGCCCGCGGAGCCGCACCGGCCGCTGGACCGGGTCTGAGGCCCCGGCGGCCCGGCCGGGAAACGGATTGTGCTGTTGGGGCGCCCATGCCGTACAGTCGGGTTCACCGACGCGGGGTGGAGCAGCTCGGTAGCTCGCTGGGCTCATAACCCAGAGGTCGCAGGTTCAAATCCTGTCCCCGCTACGACGAGGGCC
>NZ_JBHYKG010000576.1:0-1821 GCF_042741245.1 Kitasatospora sp. NPDC058965 | reverse complement strand
CCCCGGCACGGTCCTTCCCGACGCCCCGCAGCGGCCGCCGCGGGGCGTCGGGCCCGCCAACCGGTGGACCTGATCCGGACACGTACGGCCGGGGCGTGCCCCGGGGCGCGCCCCGGCCGTACGGCTTGCGATGATGATCGGCGCAGGCTCATACAGGGCCGGGAGGGAGAACAGGGCATGCCTGGTCAGACGGGTACCCGTACCGAGCTGGTCGAGGACCTGATGGAGCGCTTCCCCGAGGTGCCCCGGGAGGCGGTGATCAAGGAGGACCTGCTGCGCGGCGGCATGGCGTTCGACGCGTCCGCGCTCAGCGGTGGTGCCGACGGGGCGGGCGGTGAGGTCAAGCCGAAGTCGTACTTCATCTTCTCCTTCGACCACCGCACGCTGCCCGAGCTGGGCGCGGCCGCGCTCAACCGGCCGCCGGAGGAGATCGTGCTCACCGGCGGGCCGTACGAGCTGCGCCGCACGGTGGTGTCGGTGCGGGTGAACCCGGACTCGCCGTACCGGGTGGGTGCGGACGCGGACGGCACGCTGGGCCTCTACCTGGACGGCCGCCGGATCGCCGACGTGGGCCTGCCGCCGATGCCGGACTACTACCGGCACACCCTCGCCAACGGCAAGTCGGTGATGGAGGTGGCGCCCACGATCCAGTGGGGCTACCTGATCTACCTGACGGTCTTCCGGGTCTGCCAGTACTTCGGCGCCAAGGAGGAGTGCCAGTACTGCGACATCAACCACAACTGGCGCCAGCACAAGGCGGCCGGCCGGCCCTACACCGGGGTCAAGCCGGTCGAGGAGGTGCTGGAGGCGCTGGAGCTGATCGACCGTCACGACACGGCGGGCACCTCGAAGGCGTACACCCTGACCGGCGGCGCGATCACCTCGCAGGTCGGCGGCAAGGACGAGGCCGACTTCTACGGCGAGTACGCCAAGGCGATCGAGGAGCGCTTCCCGGGCCGCTGGATCGGCAAGGTGGTGGCCCAGGCGCTGCCGCGCGACGACGTGCAGCGGTTCCACGACTACGGGGTGCGGATCTACCACCCGAACTTCGAGGTGTGGGACAAGCGGCTGTTCGAGCTCTACTGCCCGGGCAAGGAGCGGTACGTGGGCCGGGCGGAGTGGCACCGCCGGATCCTGGACTCGGCCGAGGTGTTCGGCGCGGCCAACGTGATCCCCAACTTCGTGGCGGGGGTGGAGATGGCCGAGCCGTTCGGGTTCACCACGGTGGACGAGGCGATCGCCTCGACCCAGGAGGGCCTGCGGTTCTTCATGTCGCACGGCATCGTGCCGCGCTTCACCACCTGGTGCCCGGAGCCCACCACCCCGCTCGGCAAGGCGAATCCGGCCGGTGCACCGCTGGAGTACCACATCCGCCTGCTCCAGACCTACCGCGCCACCCTGGAGGAGTTCGGCCTCTCCTCGCCGCCCGGCTACGGTCCGGCGGGCGCGGGCAAGGCGGTCTTCTCGGTGAGCTCCTTCATGGACTCGCTGCCGGGCTGACGGTTTCCCGGCCGAACCCCCGGACGAACCCCCGTTCGGGCGCCCGCACCCTCGTGCGCGGGCGCCCGAACGCGCGGCCGACCGCCCGATAACCGGTTGCACCACGGCAGTTCACCCGCCACGGTTGCGGGGTGACGACAGAGGAGATCGGCAGGGTCGAGCGGATCGGCCGCACGGTGCACCGGCCGGTCGGACCGTGGACCCCGGCGGTTCACGACCTGCTCCACCACCTGGAGGCGGTCGGGTACGAACTCGCGCCCCGCGTACTCGGTTTCGACGACCAGGGCCGCGAAGTCCTGACCTGGATCGACGGCGAGTCCG
>NZ_JBHYKG010000575.1:0-1827 GCF_042741245.1 Kitasatospora sp. NPDC058965 | reverse complement strand
ACCTGGTCCCGAACGGCTTCGCCATTCGCTGGACCAAGGCCCGCCGGTCGCCGAGGCGGCGCGGCGGGCCGTCGAGGCCGTCTGGCGGATCGAGTCCGCGCGGATCGTCGCTGCCCTGGCCCGCTACACCGGGGACTTCGCGCTCGCCGAGGACGTCGCCCAGGAAGCGGTCGCGCAGGCGCTCGTCGCCTGGACGCGGGACAGCACGCCGGCCGACCCGGTGGGCTGGCTGCTGGCGACCGGGCGGCGCCGGGCCATCGACGCCTTCCGCCGCAGGTCGGCGCTCGACGACCGGTACGCCCTGCTGGCGGGCCCACTCGCCGAGGGCGAGTCCAGCTCGGGCGCGCAGGCCCGGTCGGCGGCGCCGGACGACCTGCCGTGGGATCCGGACCGGGTCGACGACGACGTCCTCGCGCTCATGTTCATCGCCTGCCATCCGGTCCTCTCCTCCGAGGCCAGGGTCGCGCTCACGCTGCGCGTGGTGGCCGGCCTGTCCAGCGAGGAGATCGCCCGGGCCTTCCTCGTGCCCGTACCGACCGTCCAGGCCAGGATCACCCGCGCCAAGAAGACGATCACTGCCGCCCGCGTCCCTTTCGAGCTGCCGCCCGCGGGGGACCGGCCGGCCCGGCTGGGCGCCGTCCTGAGCGTCCTGTACGTCGTCTTCACCGAGGGCTCCACCGCGACCACCGGAGACGACCTCCTGCGCCCGGATCTCGCCTACGAGGCCGTCCGGCTGGCCCGGACCCTGACCGCCCTGCTGCCGGGCGAGCCAGAGGTGCACGGGCTGCTCGCGCTGTTCGAGCTCACCGCCGCGCGCTTCCCGGCGCGAACCGGTCCGGACGGGAAGGCGGTGCTGCTGGAGGATCAGGACCGCCGCCGGTGGGACCGGTCCGCGATCCGCCGCGGCCTGGCCGCCCTCGGCCGGGCCGCCGCCCTCGGCCGGGGGCTGGGGCCGTACGGCCTGCAGGCCGCGATCGCCGCCTGCCACGCAACCGCGCCCTCGGTGGCCGACACCGACTGGGAACGCATCGTGCTCCTCTACGAGGCGCTCGGCCGCGTGGCCCCCTCACCCGTCGTCGACCTCAACCGGGCCGTGGCCGTCGCGATGGCGAGCGGACCGGACGAGGCACTCGCCCTGGTCGACGACCTGCTCGCCTCCGGCCGCCTGTCGGGCTCGTACCTGCTCCCCAGCGTGCGCGGCGAACTGCTGGTCCGCCTCGGCCGCACCGCCGAGGCCCGGGCCGAGCTGGAACTGGCCGCCCGCCTGTGCAACAACGCCCCCGAGAGAGCCGTGCTGCTGGGCAAGTTGGCCGCCCTGGACTGATGGCCCGACAGGGATCCCGTCCACGTGGTGCCGCGCGCCGCCGGGACGGGTTCCCCGCCGGCTGCCCCGGCGGCCCTGCCCGACGCGACAGCGGCCGAAGGCAACGCGGGGTGCAACTCGGCCGTGCTGCACCCCTGAGCCGGGCCTTCGCCTCCGTCACCTTCGACGAGACATGGACCCGTGTGACTTGCCTCGCCGAGCCACCCCCGTCGGGCGGCATCCTGCACCCCCGCACAGCGGAAGCGCCCGAAGCCACGGACCGCATCATCCCGGCCCCCACGGGCAGCGGCCATGAGGAACCGTCAGAGGGCCGACCAGGCCTTGCCCGCCCCCAACCACACACCCCGCGAGACAAGCAGCACCCGAGGGTCCCGTCCAGCCCGATGTCCAGTCGCGCGCGAGGCCTTCCCAGCGCAGCACTCCCGCCACCCGGTCGGCCCCGGCCGCCGATCCGGCCCGGCCGCGCCCCGCGCCCCGCGCCCCGCGCCCCGCGCCCCGCGCCC
>NZ_JBHYKG010000574.1:0-1948 GCF_042741245.1 Kitasatospora sp. NPDC058965 | reverse complement strand
CCGCCGAGATGGCCGGCCTGCTGCGCGCGGTCTTCTGCCTGCACCACGGCTACCTGCCGGGCACCCCGGGCTGGCAGCGCCCGGCCGCCGAGCTGGCCGAGGCCTTCGCCCGGACCGGCTGCTACCTGCCGGACGGCTCCCGGCCCTGGCTGCGCGCGGCCGGGGACGGCCGCCGGCACGCCGCCGTCTCCTTCCTGGGGACCGGCGGCGCCCACGGACACCTGGTGCTCTCCGCCGAGCGGACCGGCGGGGAGCACCAGGAACGGGCCTGGCAGCGGGCCGGCGGCCCGGTGCTGCTGGCCCTGCGGGCCGCCGACCCGGCCGGCCTGCCTGCGGTGATCGAGGCCTGCCGCGCCGAACTCGCGGCGGGTGCCGACCCGTACGCGCTCGCCCGCCGGGCGGCCGCCGGGCTGGCCCCCGGCGGCGCCCGGGTGGTGCTGGTCGGCCGGGACGCGGCCGAACTCGCCAAGCAGCTGGAGCTGGCCGCCCGGGACCTGCCGGGGGCCCAGGCCAGGGGGGAGGACTGGGCCACGCCGGCGGGCAGTTACCACCCGGTGCGCCCGATCGGCCCCGAGGGCAAGGTCGCACTGGTCTTCCCGGGCGCGGTCAACTCCTACCCGGGCCTGGGCCGGGACCTGTTCCGGGCCTTCCCCGGCCTGCTGGAGCGGTTCGAGGCGGAGGCGGTCGACCCGGACCGCACCTTCCGCGCGGCCCGGCTGTACCCGCGCCGGCAGACCACCCCGGACCGGCGCGAGCTGATGGCGCTGGAGGCCGAGCTCGGCGAGGACCTGCCGTTCATGCTGGCCACCGGCACCACCTTCGCGATCCTGCACACCGATCTGGTGCGCGAGCTGCTGGGCGTGCGGGCGCACGGCGCCTTCGGCTACAGCCTGGGGGAGAGCAGCATGCTGTTCGCCACCGGCGGCTGGCAGCGCGGCGCCCGGCGGGACGACCGGATCAGCGCCACCCCGCTCTTCCGGCACCGGCTGAACGGGCGCCGGGACACCGTGCGCGAGCTCTGGGGCCTGCCCGAGGAGCTGCCGGACGCCCAGGTCTGGGGCAGCTTCGTGCTGCTCACCGGGGCGGACGGGGTGCGCCGGGCGCTGGAGCGCTACCCGCGGGTCTTCCTGACCCACGTCAACACCCCCGGCGAGGTGGTGGTGGCCGGCGACCCGGCCCAGTGCCGCGCGCTGATCGAGGAGCTGGGCTGCCCGGCGGCCCGCTCGCCCGTCAACGGGGTGATGCACTGCCCGGTGGTGGACGGCGAGGTGGCCGGCCTGGCCGAGCTGAACAGCCACCCCACCGGGTCGCCCGGGGAGCTGGAACTGCTCAGCGCCTACGACTACGGCCCGATCACCGACTTCGACCAGCACGAGCTGGCCGGGCGGATCGCGCACACCCTGCGCAGCACCATCGACTTCCCCGAGCTGGTGCAGGCCGCCCACCGGCGCGGCTTCCGCTACTTCGTCGAGGTGGGCCCGAGCGCCACCTGCACCCGCTGGGTGCGCGAGACCCTCGGCGACGCCCCGCACGTGGCGGTCTCGGTGGACCGGCGCGGGGTCCCGGCGGTGCGCGCGGTGGCGCAGCTGGTGGCCCGGCTGGTGGCGCACGGCGTGCCGCTGGACCTGACCGGGCTGCTCGGTGCCGAGCCCGCCGCGGTGGCGCGGCCGGCCCGGCTGCTGGTCCCGGTCGGCGGCGGCGCCTCGATCCCGGCGCGGGTCGCGGCCGGCGCGGGCGCGGTGCTCGGCGCCCGCACCCCGGCCGTCCGGCCCGCCGCGGTCGTCGCCCCCGCCGAGCCCGTCCTGGTGGGCGCCGGGGCCGGTGGCCCCGCCCTTGCCCCCCCCCCCCCCCCCCCCCCCCCCCCCCCCCCCCGCGGGGGGGGCCCCCCCCCGACACCCCCCCACCCCCCCCCCCCCCCCCCCGGGGCGCGCCCGCAGCACCGGGCCCG
>NZ_JBHYKG010000573.1:0-1961 GCF_042741245.1 Kitasatospora sp. NPDC058965 | reverse complement strand
GCACAGCAGGACAGCCAGACGCCGGAGCACAGCAGGACGGCCGGGGCGCCACCCCGGACACCCAAAAGCCGGCCACCCGCCCCACCACAACGCCCCAGAAGCTGGCCAATCCCGAGCCAGAAACGCAAACAACGCAAAGCCACGGAGGGATTTGTAGCACGAGCAAATATCTACACTTTCGGTCCCCCGTTTAGTCAGCTTTCATCTCCCGAAATAACCTCGCCATTTCGGGGAGGTCAACTAGACAATTAGAGTGCCCATATGGCGGTGAGCAGAAAGACTGAAGGGATCGTTCGATAGGGCCGGGAGAGAGCAACGTTCAGCCATTGAATTTGAGGAGCACGGAAAGGGCCCCCTGGGGCCCGGTTCCGGCGGCAGCCGGAATTTCGTGATCGGCGGGGTAAGCGAAACCTCCCGCTTTGCCGAAAGTAGTAATTCTGGCTCAGCCCGGGTTGCGGAAGCGGCAGTTGGGGAACAGATGCCCCGCCGAGACCCTCAGGGGCCCGTCGAGCCTGAGGAGGGGCGCCCCGCAGCGAGAGCCGTGACCGGTCCTCAGAAGGACGGCGCCGCCGGCGCCTTGCGAGTCGCGCGGAGGGTTAGGGAGCCTTCCGGGCCGTAAGGACCGAGAATCAGAGCAGATTTGCATTTCCGCTGGTCAGAGCCCTGAACCTACGCACTGAGGGCACTATTAATACGCAGGCAGGGGCCACTCAATACGCAACCACAGGCTATTCACTGTTGCAGAGAGTAACAGTGAAGGCTGGGCGACACGCTGAGGTCGGTTGTTGCTGTGGGTAACAGTGATCTGCAAGGATCGGCCGACACACTGTTACTCAGAGGAAAGGCGCGGGCGATTCGATGGCGGCATCACCACCTTCTCCCCGGACTCGCACGCTCGTTGATCCAGAGACCGGGGAGCTCGTCGAGGCCACGGAGTGCTACGAGGGCCCCATCCCCTACAACTTCCGCGGGAAGCGCTACACGGCGGTCTGCGACCAACTGATGGTCCTGATCTTGAACAAGGACAACGGCCTCAAGCCCTCCGACCGGGACGTGCTCCGCCTGCACATCCACGGATCGGACGCCGACGGCGTCCTGCGCATGATCCAGGCCGCGATCGCGGACAAGCTGGGGCTCAAAGTGCGCACCGTGTCCGGTGCGATCACCCGGCTCAGGACAGCCGAACTGCTGATCAAGGCCGAGTCCCACGGACGCGTGGTCTACTACAGCGTGACGCCCCACCTGGCTTCGCGCCTTGGTGGTAGGGGCCAGAGAGAAGCAGTCAAGGGCGTGCGCTACCCGGTGCTGCCCGGCATGAAGGGCGAGGCTGCGGACGACGAGAGGAAGTCGGCATGAACGGCGAGTCGCGCGAGCTCTTCGACGCCGAGCCTGTCAGGCCGGCGATCCTGGAGAAGGTTCTGCTCCTGCCTCCACCCGAGATGAAGATCGTCCTGCACTTCCTCTCCGCCAAGAAGACCTCGGACGGCACCGTCTTCCAGACCGGCATGGCGATCGCTGAGAAGATCAAGATGAACCGCAGCCAGTACGCCCGGGAGATCAAGGACGTCGTTGCCGCGGGGTGGGTCGAGTTCTCCTGCAAGGAGCAGAACATCCCGTACTACCGCCTTGGCCCCACCGCCTCGGACGAGACCAACGGCCTGGAGGGCGGCTCCGCCGCGGTTGCGGAGAACGCCAAGATCCTCCCCTTCCGGCGCGAGGCTTCCTGATCCATCACCCCATCACGGCGGTGCGCAGCTAGGCGGCGCACCGCCGTTGCCTGTCCGCCGACGGCTAGTCCGGCGGCCAGCCTGGGCTGTTCTCTTCGGGGCGTGCGTATCACTGTGCCGGTGAGTAACAGTTCCTCTGACCTGGGGGAACGTACGTGGGTGGGTGCTTTGCCGTTGAGCCCGAGGAACAGGGTGCCGGCTCCGAGTGCGTATCACTGTTGCTGAGAATCACAG
>NZ_JBHYKG010000572.1:0-1969 GCF_042741245.1 Kitasatospora sp. NPDC058965 | reverse complement strand
GGCGGGGGCTGCCATCCCGGCCCGCGGTTCGGACGGACGGGGGATCAGACGCCGTCGTTGGCGCAGAGTGCCCAGGCGTCGGAGTAGTTGCCGGTGGAGCCGGCGCCGCCGGTGTGGGTCGAGGCGGTCCAGGAGGAGGCACTGGTCGTGCCGTCGGCGACCGGGTTGCCGCTGGAGTCGCTGGGGTAGCTGCCGTTGAGGTGGTCGCCGCCCGAGCCCGGGCCGGTGAAGTCGGTGCCGGTCACGTTGCCGCTGCTGATCGCGGCGCCGCCGCTGACCAGCGTGCCGTCGTTGGCGCCGCAGCCGACCGTCACGGTCGGGCCGGTGGTCGCCGTGTTCGGTCCGCTCACCTCGCTGTTGCGCACCGTCACGGTGGCGCCGCTGACGTTGATTCCGGAGCCGCTGCAGATGGCGTAGGCGTAGGTCTCGTTGCTGGTGCCGCCGCCCCCGCCGTTCCAGCCGACCGCCGCCCAGGAGTCGGGGTTGGTCTGCCCGTCGGCCGCGGCCTTCTGGCCGTAGTCGTGGGCGGCGTCGTTGAAGGTCGGGTAGCTGGCGGCCGGCTTCAGGCTGCCGACGTTGCCCGGGGTGGTGCGGGCGCCGCCGCCGAGCAGGCGGGTGCCGGACGGGCAGGTCGCCACGGCCAGCGCGACGGTGGCCGAACTGCCCGGGCCGGCGACCTTGTTCATCACCACCTGGGTGTGGGTGATCAGGTTGCTGGACAGGCAGAGGGCGTACGGGGTGGTCGAGAACGAGGCGTTCACCGCGCCGCCGCTGCCGCCGAAGGCCATCCAGTGCGTCACGTCGGTGCCCACCACGCCGGTGGAGCCGAGGTACTCGGTGCTGCCGTCGGAGCTCGGCCCGGTGCCGTCGACGTGGTTGCCGTTGGACGAAGTGCCGGTGCCGATGGCCTGGTTGACGCCGCCACCGGAGATCAGGCCGCTCGCGCAGTCGGCGTGGGTGGAGATCTCGGAGAACGTCGAGGCGGGGCCGGCGGTGGCGCCGGGGGTCTTCACCGTGACGGCGACGGTGTTGGCGTACGCGGTGCCCGGCACCGCGAGCGCCAGGACGGCGCCGATCGCGAGTGCTTTCGCGGTGGCGGCAGGACGCAGGGAGCCCTTGAGCATCGAACTGTCCCTTCTCGGGTCGGCGCGGCCGTGACGGGGCCGGCGCCGACCGGTGGATCGGCGGGGGAGGAGCGCTGAAAGCCTGGTGGCCGACCGGCGGGTAGACCATTGGTGATCCGCCCGGCGCGGGCACCCGTGCAGTTGGGCGGTCGTCCAGCGGTGCGCGCACGGTGCATCCCCGGTCCTGCCTGACGGTCCGGTCAGCGGAAGCGTCGTGCGGCCCCGGACCGGCGGGTAGGGTGATCGCTTGTGAGTGACCGCAGAACAGCAATCATGGAAGCGTCCGCCCGGGTGATCGCGCGGCGCGGCGTCCGGGGCCTCCGGGTGGAGGAGCTCGCCGCCGAGGCGGGCGTGTCCACGGCGCTGATCTACTACCACTTCAAGGACCGCACCGGGATCCTGCGCCAGACCCTGGAGTTCATCAACGACCGGGCCGAGCGCTACACCCGGGAGCGGGCCGCCGCCGAGCAGTTGAGCCCGGTGGAGGAGCTGCGGAGCACGCTGCTGCTGGAGCTACAGGACGTGCCCGAGGTGCGGGAGAACAGCACCGCCTGGGGCGAATTGCGGGCCAGCGCGGTCTTCGACGAGACGCTGCGCGAGGACCTGGCCCGGGCGACGCTGGTCTGGGTGCACGAGATCGCCGAGCTGCTCGCCCGGGTGCGCCCGATGGCCACCGCCCCCGCGCTGGCGGCCGCCGCCGAGCGGCTGATCGCGCTGCTGGAGGGGTTGAGCATGCGCTGGCTCAGCGGCGGCGTCCCGCTGGACCACGCCCGCTCCCTGTTGAGCGACGCCATCGACGCCGAGGTCGCGCGGCTCGGCGCCTGAGCGCACGCGGTCGGCCCGGT
>NZ_JBHYKG010000571.1:0-1985 GCF_042741245.1 Kitasatospora sp. NPDC058965 | reverse complement strand
GCGCCGAGGTGGTAGGCGCCGACCACGGCCTCCAGCGGCACGCCCTCGTCCGCCCGCTGCGCCGAGGACTCGCTGATCTCCTCCAGCAGGCCCGGCCCCGGCAGCTCGCCGGTGCGCAGCACCTCGACGAAGTGCCGGATCGCGTGCTCGGTGGCCCGGGTGATCTCGCCGCGCACCTGCTCGGGCGGCAGCGCGGCGTAGACCGGCAGCTGGTCGAGCAGACGGGCCATCACCGCGGGCACCAGACCCGGCAGGTCGGTGAGCAGGCGCTGGTGCAGCGGGACGCCGCCGCACCGCGGCGCGCCGTCGCCCGCCGGGGTCTTGGGCGCGATCACAATCCACCTCGCGAAAGTTTGTGAGCACCGCCCGGCAGCGTTCCGCCGCGGTACGGCCATCATTGTCATCCGATGTTACCTACCAGTTGGTAACACGGCAGCTGTCACGACACCAGAAGCGGGCCCCCACCTGACGCCCGCTCACCCGCCCCCACCCGGCGGACCGACCTGTGAATCGGGGAGACATGTCCAGAACCGCCGCTCGCCTGCTGGCCACCGCCGTCGCCGCCGTGCTGGCCGCCACCGCCGCGCCGGTGGCCTCGGCCGTCGCGAGCACGCCGACCGCCTCCGGCGACTCGTTCTACCGGTACGACGGCAGCACCCCGCTGTCCTCGTACGCCCCCGGCACCGTGCTGAAGACCCGTCAGCTCCCGTACCACGTGGTCGGGATCCCGACCCCGGTGACGGCGGTCCAGCTGCTCTACCGCAGCACCGACGCCCAGGGCCGCCCGTCCGCCAACGTGACCACCGTGGTCCGCGGCCTCGGCAGCGACGGCAGCAGGGCCGTCTCCTACCAGTCGTTCTACGACTCGCTGAACCCCGCGGACGGGCCGTCCCGGGCGATCGCCGGCGACGTCACGCTGGGCGGCGTCATCGCCAACGCCGAGGCGCTCTTCGTGGCGCCGCTGCTGCTCCAGGGCTACGACGTGGTGATCCCGGACACCGAGGGCCAGCAGGCGGACTTCGCGGCCGGACCGGAGTACGGCACCAACACGCTGGACTCGATCCGGGCCGCCACCGCCGCCCCGGGCACCGGGCTGAACCCCGCCACCCGGTTCGGGCTGATGGGCTACTCCGGCGGCGCCATCGCCACCGACTGGGCGGCCGCGCTCGCGCCCGCCTACGCCCCCGAGGTGAACCGGCAGCTGGTCGGCTTCGCGGAGGGCGGCCTGCTGGTGGACCCTGCGCACAACCTCAAGTACGTGAACGGCGCGCTGGTCTGGAACGGCGTCATCCCGATGGCGCTGATCGGCGTGGCCCGGTCCTACGGCCTGGACCTGACGCCCTACCTGAGCGACTACGGCATGCAGGTCTACCAGAAGCTGCAGACCGGCTCGATCGTCAACGCGCTCGGCCAGTACCCCGGGCTGACCTGGCAGAAGATGGCCAAGCCGCAGTACGCCGACCCCGACTCGGTGCCGCCGTTCGTCGCCGCCGTCAACCGGGTCAACCTGGGCAGCGCCGCCACCCCGACCGTCCCCGGCTACCTCGCGCAGGGCAACGGCGGCTTCTGGGAGGGCACCTTCAACAACCCGGCCGGGATCGGCACCGGCGACGGCGTGATGGTCGCCGGCGACGTGCGCGCGCTGGCCCGCCAGTACTGCGCCACCGGCAACGGCGCGATCAAGTACCAGCAGTACGACCTGCTCAGCCACGTCGGCGTGCCGGTGCCGTGGGCGCCGCAGGCGCTGGGCTGGCTGAACGACCGGTTCGCCGGCCGGACCGCGCCGTCGGACTGCGGCAGCATCCCGGCGGGCAACTCGCTGGCCCCGGAGCGCGTGGTTTCCTGACGCCCGCTCCGCCGCCCCGCGCCCGCCCGGCGCGGGGACCCGAGCGTCCCTGACGCCCCAACGGTCGAGGCCCCGGCGCGCCGCCCCCACGCGCGGGGGCCTCGGCGCTGCCCGGGCGCGCGGCGGGCGGGCCGGCCTC
>NZ_JBHYKG010000570.1:0-2018 GCF_042741245.1 Kitasatospora sp. NPDC058965 | reverse complement strand
CGGCAGCACCACGCCGCCGGGCACGGCGACCACCGACCCGGCCCTGCAGAAGGCGCTGGACGACATCCAGAAGGCCTACAACGACAGTCAGACCGCGCTCAAGGCGGGCGACTGGGCGGCCTACGGCGCGGCGCAGAAGGCGCTGCAGGACGCGATCACCGCCGCCGTGACGGCCGAGCACAAGTCCTGAGCCGGGAACCCTGCGCACGCCGTCGAATCGCAGGCGTGCGCAGGGTCCCTGCCGAACGTGCTATGGTTGAGACACAACGACGCGGGGTGGAGCAGCTCGGTAGCTCGCTGGGCTCATAACCCAGAGGTCGCAGGTTCAAATCCTGTCCCCGCTACCAAGGCCGAGGGCCCGGAGGATCTCCTCCGGGCCCTCGGCGTTTTCGCGTCCGCCACCCGGCGTCCCGGTGCTCGCCCCCGGGGGCCGCGGCCCGGCGAGGTTTGTCGCCGTCCCGACAAGTATTTCCCGCGGCCGTGTTGACGCGGCCTTTGGTCTAGTCCACCGTGTGGTCCACCTCGCGGGTGCGGGGCAGAGGGGAGCACGGGCGATGGATCCGGGGGGCGCGGCCGGCGGCCTGCGGTACGAGCTGCTCGGCCCGTTGCGAGTCAGCCGGGGGCGGCAGGTGCTGGAGGCCGGGCCGGCGATGCAGCGGGCGGTGCTGGCGGTGCTGCTGCTGGCGGGCGGCGAGCCGGTGGCCCGGGAGCAGATCGTGCAGGGGGTCTGGGGGAGCCGGGCGGGGGCGAACGCGCCCGCGCTGGTCACCACCTACGTCTCCCGGCTGCGCCGGGTGCTCGACCCGGACCGTCCGCGGCGCAGCCTGGGCGGGGTGCTGGCCACCCGCGGCACCGCCTACCGGCTGGCCCCGGGCGAGCTGGACCTGCACGCCTTCGAGGCGGCCCGGTCCCGCGCCCGGGCCGAGCAGGCGGCCGGCAGCCCGGCGCAGGCGGCCCGCACGCTGGAGCAGGCGCTCGCGCTGTGGCGCGGGGCGGGGCTGGACGGGTTGCCCGGGCCGTTCGCCGCGCTGCACCGGGCCCGGCTGGTCGAGCTGCGGCTGGCCGCCCAGGAGGAGTACTGGGAGCTGGCACTGCGGCTGGGCCGGCACCACGAGGCGGTCCCCGAGCTGCGCCTGCTGCTGGCCGCCCAGCCGCTCCGCGAGCGACTCTGCGCCCTGCTGATGCTGGCGCTGCACCGGGCCGGTCGCCCGGGCGAGGCACTGGCCGCCTACGGCCGGCTGCGCCAGCAGCTGATCGGCGCCCAGGGGATGGAGCCGGGGCGGGAACTGGCCGAGCTGCAGGCACGGATCCTGCGCGCGGACCCGGAGTTGGCGCCGCCCGCGGCCCAGCCGCCGGTCGTGCCGCCGGCCGTGGCGCTGCGGGTGCTCTGCCTGCCCGCCCAACTGCCCAGTGACCTGCCGGACTTCACCGGGCGCTCGGCCCAGCTGCGGGTGCTGGGGCGGCTGTTCGGCGGTGCCCGGCGAGCGGCGGCGGTGCCGGTGGCGGTGGTCAGCGGGGAGCCGGGGGTCGGCAAGACCGCGCTGGCGGTGCACGCCGCGCACCGGTTGCGCGCGCACTACCCGGACGGGCAGCTGGTCGCCGGGCTGCACGGCGCCGACGGTCGCCCGGTGGCGGCCGGGGAACTGCTGCACCGGCTGCTCACCGACCTCGGGGTGGAGCCGGGGGAGCTGCCGGCCGAGCCGGAGCGGCGGGCGGCGCTGTTCCGGTCGGTCAGCTCGGGGCGCCGGCTGCTGCTGGTGCTGGACGACGCGGCCGACGAGGCGCAGGTGGCACCGCTGCTGCCGGGCTCGGCGAGCTGCGCGGTGCTGGTCACCGCGCGCGGGCGGCTGGCCGGCCTGCCCGGGGCGCGGGCGGTGCGGCTGGACCGGCTGGCGCCGGCCGAGGCGGGGCGGCTGTGGCACCGGTTGCTGGCCGAGGCCCAGGCGACGGGGCCGGCGGACCGGCGGGACGAGGAGGCGGTGCTGGCGGCCTGCGCCGGGCTGCCGCTGGCGCTGCGC
>NZ_JBHYKG010000569.1:0-2025 GCF_042741245.1 Kitasatospora sp. NPDC058965 | reverse complement strand
ACCTCGCCCACGACCTTACGCACCGCCGGGTGCGCCGACCAAGCAGCCCACCGCGGTCGGCGCGCCCGCGGCTGCCGTCGGATCCACGCCTTTCCACTCCGCCCGGTTTCACACCCGCCACGGCCGCCGGACCGACACGGGGTCAGGTCCGCACCAGCACCTGCACCAGCACCGGCACTGGCACCGGCGGACCCGGGTCAGGTCCGCTCCCGTTCCCGCACCGACACCCCGACCAGGCAGGTGTCGTCGTCGGTGTCCGCCCCGCTGTAGCGCAGCAGCTTGTCCAGCAGGGTCTCCAGCCCCGCCGCCCCACGGCCGACCGGCGGCGCCGCGCCCTCGCTCAGCGTCAGCAGCCGTGCCAGCGAGGCCTGGACGGACTGGTCCCGGCGCTCGATCAGCCCGTCGGTGAACATCACCAGCACGTCGCCCGGCAGCAGCTCGGCGCAGTCCTCCTCGTACTCGGCCTGGTCCAGCGCACCCAGCAGGATGCCGCCCACCTGCGGCAGTGCCCGGGCCCGGCCGTCGCGCAGCAGCACCGGGGGCAGGTGGCCGGCCCGCGCCCAGCGCAGCCGACGGGTGCCGGGGTGGTACAGGCCGCACACGGCGGTCGCGGTCACGTTGTCGGTGAGCTGGTGGGTCACGCTGTTCAGCCAGGTCAGCAGCTGGCCCGGGCCGGCCCCGGTGGCGGCCAGGCCGCGCAGCGCGTTGCGCAGCGCCACCATGCCGGTGGCCGCCTCGATCCCGTGGCCGGCCACGTCCCCCACGCAGAGCAGGATCTCCCCGGTCGGCAGGTGCAGCGCGTCGTACCAGTCCCCGCCGACCAGGTGGTCCTTCTCGGCCGGCCGGTAGCGCACCGCCACGTCGAGGCCGTCGAGCGCCAGCGGGCCCGGCGCGGGCGGCATGATGGCCCGCTGCAGCTGCAGCGCCAGCCGGCTGCGCTCCGCCGCCTGCTGCTCGCTCTGGGCCAGCTGGTCCCGGGTGGCCGCCAGGGCCACCTCGGTCCAGTGCTGCGCCGAGATGTCCTGGTAGGCGCCGCGCACCAGCCGCAGGCCCGCCTCCCGGGCCGCCACCGGCTCGGCGACCACCCGGATGTGCCGGGCCACCCCGTCCCGGCGGTTCAGCCGGAAGGCGGTGGCGGCCGGCCGCCGGTGGTGCAGCAGCGTGCGCAGGAACCGGTCGATGGCGAGCCGGTCGTCCGGGTGGGCGTGGTCGGCCAACTGTTCGAGCGGGATCGGCGCCGCCGTCGCGGGCAGGCCGTGCAGGTCGAAGACCGTGTCGCTCCAGGCGATCTGACGGGTCAGCAGGTTCTCCTCGAAGCCGCCGATCCGACCCAGCCGCTGCGCGTGCTGGAGCAGCCGGGCCACCTGCGAGGTGCCCTCCGCCAACCGCCAGATGACCAGCACCTGGTCGCCGTGGCGGCTGATGCCGACCTGGGCCCGGGTGTGCAGCGCCACCCCGTCGACCGTGGCGGCCAGCCGCATGTCCGAGGTGCGGAACGGCTCGCCGGTGGCGAACACGTGCTCCACCTTCTCGGCCAGCCCGCCGGGCTCGGCCGCCAGCGGGTAGGCCTCCAGCAGCCGGGCCCCGGCGACCGCGCCGGCGGGCCGGCCGGCGAAGTCCACGAAGGCCGGATTGAGGTGCCGGACCACGAACTCCAGCGCCGTGTCCGGGCCGTCCGGCGCCAACTGCAGGATCAGGCACGGATCGAGCACCCCGTCGGTGATCCGCCGCAGCTCCTCGAACGGGGACGGCGGCCCCTCGGCCCCCCGGTCCTCGTCCGGCCAGCTCTCCAGGGTGGTCGCGCACAGCTCGGCCAGCGCCTCGAACTGACGGGTCAGCGACTGGGACTGCGCCGGCAGCGGCCCCGGCCAGCAGATCTCCAGCACCCCGACCAGCCGGCCCGCCACCCCCGCGGGCACCGCGAGCCGGCCGCCGGCGATCTCGTGCCGCCCGATCGACGGCGGGACGGCGTCCGCCGGCCCGGACCAGGCGACCGCCGCGCGGTCGTCCTGCGCCCGGCGCGCC
>NZ_JBHYKG010000568.1:0-2057 GCF_042741245.1 Kitasatospora sp. NPDC058965 | reverse complement strand
GGGGGGCTGTTAGTGGTGTATTCGAGCCAGGCCTACCGGGGCCGGGGGCGCGCGGGGGGCCCGGCGCGGAACCGCGGCGGCCCACCCCCGGTGGGGGGGTGGCCCGACGTCAGGTCCGACGGTCCGTCACTGCGACGGGCTGTCCGTGGCCCCCGGGGAGGCCTCGGCGGACGGGGCGCCCGAGCCGCGGGCGGGCAGCAGGGGCTCGCAGGTCTTGTAGGCGGCGGCGGTCGCCGGGTCGGCGGTGTTCAGGGCGCGCAGGCCGCCGCTGGTCGGGAGGGTGACCCCGTGGTCCTTCAGGCAGCTGGTGAACGCCTGCATCGCGCTGCTGTTGAGGCCGCCGCCACCGCCGCGACCCTGGCCGCCGCCCTGCGGGCGCAGCGAGGCGCAGGCCTGCATCGCGGCCTGGCGCGCCGGGTCCGGCGAGCCGCCCCCGCCGAAGAAGCCGCCGCCGCCCGGGCGGTCGCTCGCGCCGCCGCTGGGGCGGTCACTGGGCCGACCGGACGGGCGTCCGCTGGGACGGCCCGACGGGAGGGTGACGCCGTGCTGCTTGAGGCAGTCGCTGTACGCGGCGAACGCCGCCTGCTGGTCGCCCGAGGCGCCGGCGGAGGGCGAGGCCGAGGCCGGCGCCGGGGAGGCGGTGGTGGCCGAGGACGAGCAGCCGGTCAGCAGCAGGCCGGCGGCCAGCAGCGCGGCGGCCCCGGCGGAGCGGATGGTGGTCCGGGTCAAGGCCGGTGCCTCCTGGTCATCGGTGGAGCGGGTCACTGAGGACTCTCCCGCACGGTCGTTGGGAAAGGCTGGGCCTCGCTGGGAGGTTCCCGCGCGGGAGCCGGGTCGTTCACCGTCATCCGTGACCGTTATCCCCCGATATCGGACCATCCGCGGTGAAGACGCTCCCAGGCGGCTCCCAGGCTCTTCGAAGCGCGACCTGGTCGAACCTTTGCCCGCCCTTCGCCAGGCCCTGCCCCGCCCGGCCCGACATCCTGCCCCGGTCCGGCGATCTTGGGGTTATATCGCCATGCCCCCAGGGGGAGTACAAAGGACTCGTCCACTCCCGCACGGAGGAGCACCCCGATGCCCAAGATCAACGTGTACCTCTCCGACGAGCTCGCCGAGGCCGTCCGCGCCGCCGGCCTGTCCGTCTCGCCGATCTGCCAGCGCGCCCTGGAACAGGCGGTGCGCCGGGTGACCGCGATCCGCGAGGTGGTCGCCCACGACCTGGAATCGGTGGACCGGGCCGGCAACCTGGCCCGGTTCACCGAGCGCGCCCGCACGGTGCTCAAGCTCGCCGCCGAGCGCGCGCAGGCCGAGCAGGCGCCGAACATCTCCACCGCGCACCTGCTCACCGGCCTGCTCGCCGAGGGCGGCAACCTGGCGCTGCAGGTGCTCGGCGCCCTGGAGATCACCCCCGCGCAGCTGACCGCCCGGCTGACCGAGACCGCCGCCGGTGACGAGCCCGGCAGCAGCGCCGACGGCGAGCTGCGGGTCAGCGGCCCGGCGGCCGAGGTGCTGGAGCTGACCGTGGCCGAGGCGGCCGGGCTGGGCCACAACTACGTCGGCTGCGAGCACCTGCTGCTCGGCCTGGTCGCCGAGTCCCAGGGCACCGGCGGGCGGGTGCTGCGCGAGGCGGGCGCCGAACAGCGCCTGGCCCGGCGGGCGGTGGCGGCGGCACTGGCCGGCTACGGGCACCTGCGGGCCACCCACCTGGTGCAGCCGGCCGCCGGCGCCGACCTGGCGGCGCTGCTCCAGCGCGAACTCCAGCCGCTGATCGCCCGGATCGAGCAGTTGGAGGCCCGGCTGCCGCAGTGATCGGCGCGGCCGCGGCCCGGGCCCCGGGCGCGGGTTAGACCCGCGTTAGGCCTCACCCCCATGATCGCCGAGGACCATCGCGCACGGAGCGGCGACCACCCGGTCGCCGCTCCGCCGCCGCTCCGCACTCGACGTCCAGGGGGACCCATGCACCACCCACGAGCCCGCGGCCGCACCACCGGTGCGGTCCGGGCCGGCTCGCTGCTCGCCGCAGCGGCGCTGCTGCTGCCCGGCGCGGCCCTCGCCGC
>NZ_JBHYKG010000567.1:0-2078 GCF_042741245.1 Kitasatospora sp. NPDC058965 | reverse complement strand
GCCCGGCCGGCGGGTAGGGCGCGGCGCTGTCCGGGGCCACCGGCGGCACCGGACGCCGGACCCAGCCGCCGGCGCCGTCGCGCGCGGTGGGGTCCCAGACCGCCGGAGTCATGTCGCCTTGGTCCGTCATGGGTGGCCCCCGCCTTCAGGTCTGCCAGGTCTGCCCGGTGCTGGTCGGTGGTGCGGCTGGGGCGGCCCGCCGGTCGTGCGGCGGCTGCCCGTCGTCACCGTACCGGCCGATCACTGCGCAGGGTGGCCCGGCTTCCGAAAAAGTGCGCGAGGCGGCGCATCGGCGGACCGGTCGTCACCGGTTCGGTGCAGTGCCGTCAGCGGGCGGCCCGCCGCAGCACCCGCAGCGACCCGGTCACCGAGACCTCCTCGAAGCCCTCGGCCAGCGCGCGCAGGTACACCCGGTACGGGGCCTGCCCGCCGTCCGCCGGGTCGGGGAAGACGTCGTGCACCACCAGCAGCCCGTCCTGGGCCAGGTGCGGCACCCAGCCCTCGTAGTCGCCGGTGGCGTGCTCGTCGGTGTGCCCGCCGTCGACGAAGACCAGCGCCAGCTCGCCGCCCCAGACCGCGGCCACCTGCGGCGAGCGGCCGACCAGCGCGACCACGTACGGCTCCAGGCCGGCCGCGTGCAGCGTGCGGCGGAACCGGGGGAGGGTGTCCATCAGGCCGACCTCGGGGTCGACCAGGCTCGGGTCGTGGTACTCCCAGCCGGGCTGCTGCTCCTCGGAGCCGCGGTGGTGGTCGACGGTGAGCGCGACCGTCCCGGTGCGGCGGGCCGCGTCGGCCAGCAGGATCGCCGAGCGCCCGCAGTAGGTGCCGATCTCCAGCACCGGCAGTCCGGTGCGACCGGCCGCCTCGACGGCGGCGGCGTACAGGGCCAGGCCCTCGTCCTCGGGCATGAAGCCGTCAGCGGCGGCGAAGGCCGCCAGCACCTCGGGGGCGGGGGTGGTCATGGTGCTGCTCCCGGTCCCGGGCCGGCCGTCCCGGCCCGTGTCCGGGCGACCCTACTCGATGCCGCCCGCCGCCGGTTACCGACGGGTACGGCGCCGGGTACGCCACGGGCCCGGCGCACGCGCGGTGCGTCGGGCCCGTGGGGCAGGTGCTCAGTTGGCGGCGTCCATCCGGTGCCGGCCGTGCGCGTCGGCCTCCGCGTTGTCGTCGGTGGCCAGCACGCCGCGGTGGCGGCCGTGGGCGGAGTCCTCCGCGGTGGCCTCGTCGGCGCCGTGCTCGCTGGTGTCGGTGAGGTTCTCGGACATCTCTCGTCTTCTCCGTGCGTGGGTCAGGTTCTGTGGTGCCGCACGGCACCCGCCGGCCGGAGCCGGGAACGGGGAGCGGTGTCCGGCCCCGCGACCGGGTCGCGACATGCCGGAGCGATCGCCCCCGTCGGTCCGTCACCCTACTGGCCGACTCCGTCAAGAACCATTCAGCTGACGGCGTGTCATCGCGGCCGGGTTCGGCGGACCGGACTGTTCGAGGTCGGACCGGTGCGCCGCCGGGCGGCGCGGGTGGGGCGGCGGGTGCCGGTCCTCCGGGGGACCCCCGTGCCGCGTTCCGGTGGTCACGGTGCCCCCGCCGGGTCGAGCCAGAGCCGTGCGCCGCCGTGCCGCAGGCGGTGCAGGAAGGCCAGCGCGGCGGCGGTGCCGGTGCCGCAGCCGCTGCCGGTCCCGTCCGGCAGCGCCAGCAGGCCCTGGCGCAGCACCGCGCGGGCCGCGAGCAGGTGCGCGAACTCCTCGGCGCCGGTGCGGAACGCGGCGTCGCCGGTGGCCCCGGCCAGGTCCAGCAGGTACTCGCCGTCGGCGGCCAGGCCGGGGCGGGCGACGGCCCCGGCGGTCCGGCGGTCGTCCAGCACCGCGCGGCCGGCCGCCACCGCCAGGTCCAGCGCGCCCTCGTCGCCGGTGGTGCGCCAGAGCCGGACCAGGAAGCCGCCCACCCCGGCGGAGTCGCCGCACCGGTGGACCGGCCGGGCCGGCTCCGGGTCGGGGTCGACGCGGGTCCGCCTGGCCGCGCCGCCCGCCGTCAGCTCCGTCGCGGACAGGGTGGACACGCGGACGACGACGCCCGGCAGCGAC
>NZ_JBHYKG010000566.1:0-2128 GCF_042741245.1 Kitasatospora sp. NPDC058965 | reverse complement strand
GCCCGCGCCGCTCGGCGCGGGCGCGCCGGCGCTCGCGGAGGCCCCCGCGGCCGGGCTCGCCGCCGTGCTCGCGCCCGCCGACGGGCCGACCGGGGTCGCCCCGGCCGCGGCCGCCGTCAGCTTGAGGGTGGGCGCGGGGTGGTCCGGGTCGGTGCCGTCCTTGGTCAGCTCGATCCACCGCTCCACCTGGCCGTCGCCGTAGGTCTCCAGCGTCTTGAAGACCAGCTCCGGCGCGTCGGGCAACTGGCGGATCGTCACCTGGTAGACGGCGTCCTTGCCCTGCGGCAGCGCGGTGCCGCCCACCGTGAAGCCGTCGTCGGTGGCCTTGAACGCCCACCCCTGCGGCGCCGCGGCCAGCGAGACGTCCCCGGGCGCGATCCCGTCCGGCAGCACCACCCGGAAGTTGGCCAGGCCCGCGGTCGGCGACTCCGCCTCCGCGGTGAAGGTGACCGTCACGTGCGTGGCCAGCGCCTGCGCGCTGCTCGCCGCCACCTGGACGTGCGCGAACGCGGGCTCGGCCACCAGCAGCGAACCGGCGGCCACGGCCGTCACGACGGCGGCCCTGCTGAGCGCGCGGGAGGTCTTCATCGGGAGGGTGCTCCATGCTGATCGGGGTCGGGCGTGCATCCCACGATCTTCGCAGGGGCTCCCGGTCCGCGGCCCGCGGCCCCCGCGATCGCCCGGCGCCTCCCCGACGCCTCACCGACGCCTCACCGGCCCCGCCTCCCCGTCCCGACCGGTTCGGCCCGGCGCTCGACGCCTCGGGGGGCGCACGAAACCCTCGCGCGCCCGTCCAGCACCCAGCCGGTCCGGTGCGTCCGGACGCCCCCGGTCCGCCCCGGCCCGGACGGTGCCGCCCTGATCGCCGCCGGGTTGCCGCCACCCGGCCCCGGTCCGCCCCGACCGGAGCGCTCTCCGGCCCCGCCGCCACCTGCCCGGTAGTGGTGGACGACGCCTTCGCCGCGCTGCTAGACCGAAGGGTGCCCGACGGACCGTGACTGACCATGTCGACCTTGGACGGGACCCGCATGACCGTGACCTTCTCGCCCGGCCCCACCGGAATCGGTACCAGCGCCGCCCGCGCCCTCCGGCGCCCCACCGAGGCGGGTGAGCAGCCCGTCCGGCCGATCCCCGGCCTCTACTGGCACCCGGTCAAGGAACCGGAGCCCTTGCTCTACGCGGAACTGGACCGGCGCATCAAGGCGTGGGCGAGGGAGATCGACCTGTTCCCGCCGGAGTGGGAGGAGCAGTTCGACTCCTTCGGCACCGGGCGCTACATCTGCCTGACCTATACCGAGGGCGCCGGCATGGAGCACTTGGAGGCGGCGGCCCAACTCCTGGTGGCCGAGAACGCGGTGGACGACTGCTACTGCGAGGACCACGGCGGCTCGCCGCACGGCCTCGGCGCCCGCCTGCTGATGGCGCACTCGGCGCTGGAGCGGCCGTACTCGGTGTCGCCGTACGAGGAGCAGTGGCAGCAGACGCTGGACAGCGAGCCGCCGTGCCGGGCCTACCGCGCGGCCATGCAGACCTTCGACCGGCTCACCGCCGACCAGGTGCGGGACCGGGAGATCCACGACCTGGCCCGGCTCCACCTGGGCTACCTGGCCGAGGCCGCCTGGTCCATCGACGGGGTGGTGCCACCGCTGCCCGAGTACCTGACGGTCCGTCAGTACAACAGCTTCCGGCCCTGCTTGACGATCGTGGACAGCATCGCCGGGTGGGCCTTCCCGGCCGACCTGCACGACCACCCGAAGGTGCAGCAGGTGATCGCGCTCGCCTCGCTGGCCACCACGCTGGTCAACGACCTGTACTCGTACACCAAGGAGCTGCGCAGCGAGCGCCCGCACGTCAACCTGCCCACGGTGATCCAGCACCACGAGCAGCTCCCGGTGGAGCAGGCGTACTACCGGGCGATCGACGTCCACAACGAGGTGATGCACCGCTTCGAGGTCGAAGCCGCCGCCTGCTCCGCCGAGTTGCCGAGCCCGCTGACCGACCGCTTCCTCAAGGGCATCGCCGACTGGGTGGACGGCAACCACTGGTGGCACGCCACCAACACCGCCCGCTACACCCTCCCGGGGTTCCTGCCCGCCGACGAGTAGCACCGGGCCGGGCGCCGGCCACC
>NZ_JBHYKG010000565.1:0-2136 GCF_042741245.1 Kitasatospora sp. NPDC058965 | reverse complement strand
TTTTCTACTGGGGGGCGGGCCCGGGGGGGGGGGGGGTGGGGGTGGGGGTGGTGGGGCGGGGGGGGCCGGGGGGGGGGCGGGGCGGCCCCGGCGGGGGCCGGCCCCGGCCGCCGACGCGGTCCGGCGACCGCCGGTCGGTCAGGCCCCGACCTCGCCGTCGATCCCCTCGCGCAGGAAGTCCGCGTGGCCGTTGTGCCGGGCGTAGTCGAGCATCACCATGCGCAGCGACACCTCCTCCTCCCAGCGCGGCTGGTAGCCGGCCGAGTCCAGCGACTCGACGGCCGCCTCGACCCGGCGGGAGTGGGCCACCTCGGCCTCCCAGGCGGCGAAGGCCTCGGACCGGGTGGCGCCGCTCACGTCGTACGCGGCCTGGAAGTCGACCTCCTCGGACCAGACCATCGGCACCTCGTGGTCCTCGAAGGTCCGCCGGAACCAGGCGCGTTCCACTTCGGCCAGGTGCCGGACCAGGCCCAGCAGGGTCAGCGTGGACGGCGGCATCGACCGCTCGCGCAGCTGCTCGTCGGTCAGACCCCGGCACTTCATCGCCAGGGTGGCGCGGTGGAAGTCCAGGAAGGCCCGGAGCGTCTCGCGCTCCGGGCCGAAGGACGGCGGTCCGGTCCGGTCGTCTTCGATCATGGGCGCACCCTATCGGCGGCCAGTCGCCGGCGCAGCCGTTCGTGACGGAACTGGTAGGCCTGGCCGACCTGGCGCAGCACGCCCAGCCGGTGCGCATCGTCCAGGAAGGCGGCCAGCCGCAGCGGGAGGCGGCCGGTCAGGGCCAGCCGCAGGCGGGCGTGCTGGTAGGCGTACCAGAGGCTGTGGACCACGCGCAGGGTCCCGGCCAGCGCGCCGACCAGGACGGCGACCACCAGGGCCGTCAGCCGGCCCGCTCCCGCGGGCAGCAGCATGCCGCCCACCAGCACGGCCCAGACCCCGCCGACGAGCAGGGCCGGTCGCAGCGCCCGCCGCCGGCCGAGCGCCAACGCCCGGGCCGGGTCGGCCGCTTCGACCCGCCGCGGGCTGCCGGCGGCCAGCACGTTCGCGTGCCGGTTGGTCAGCACCGCCACCGCCAGCAGCAGGAAGGCCACCGGGAACACGCTCGGTTGCGGCCCGACGTGGTGCCGCTCCCAGGCGTACTCCTGGACCAGCGAGACGACCGACCACACCGACCAGAGCACCAGGACCAGCAGCGGCACGCCGATCAGCAGCGGGCGCGGGACGCGGGAGAGCGGGGAGCCGGGCCGGATCCCGTACCCCTCCCGGAGGACGGGCAGCCCCACCGGCCGTCCTGCGGAGCGCGCCACCACCCCCGCGACCACGCCCGCCCCCAGCGCGATCACCAGCCAGTCGACCACCGCACCCGGCCGCCAACTCGGCACACCGGCCGCCACCAGGGCCGGCACGGCGCCCACCCAGGCGAACGCGGCCGCCGTCAGGGCGCGTTCGCGCCGGCTCGACCGCTCGTGCAGCTGCCACCACTGCAGCTCGGCCTCCTCGCGCTGCGTCATCTCGCGGGCCAGCCAGCCCAACCACTGCTCCGCCCGGTCCGCCCGCCAGCGCGGTCCGTCCGGCCGGTCGGCGAACACGGTCGGCACCAGCGCGTCCAGCAGGAAGTCCGCCAGCTCCTCGGCCGTCCCGATCCGCAGCAGTCGCTGCGGATCGCCGCCGCCGTTGGCGTACACCCGCAGCAGGCCGAGCATCAGGGGAGTGGTGGAGACGTCGACCAGCGGGCACGGCAACCTCCCGGCGAGCAGCGAGAAGAGCGGCTGCCAGGCCCTCTCGTGCAGGGGGCTCACCACGGCGGTCAGGTAGGCGAGCGCGTCCGCCGGGGTGAGCGGCTCGGCGCGCAGCACGGCGGCGCCGCGCAGCACGTCCTCCTCCCGCACCAGCGCGTCGTACTCGGCGGCGCGGCAGGTGACGATCAGTGGCATCCCGTCCCCGTGCGACTCGTTGAGCCGGCGCAGCGCGGTCCGGCGCCGGTCCGGCGACATCTCGTCGAGCCCGTCCAGCACCGGGGCGATCAGCCGCGCCTGCAGCAGGCGCTCGACGGCCTCGGGGCCGCCGAGGGCGGGGTAGTCCGCGGCGAGCCGCTGCACCAGCCAGCTGCCGAGCAGCTGGCGGGGGTCCCAGGAGGCG
>NZ_JBHYKG010000564.1:0-2246 GCF_042741245.1 Kitasatospora sp. NPDC058965 | reverse complement strand
CGGCCCCCCGCCCGAGGCGGGGGGCCGTTCGCGTGGTTCTGGAGCGCCGTCAGGCCTTCTTGGCCGCGTGCCGGCGCTTGAGCCACATCGCCCCGCCGCCGGCCGCCAGGAACAGTCCGCCGCCCACCGCGGTCAGCCCGGCGTCGCCGCCGAAGGTGGTGACGATGGTGCCGGAGAACTCGCCGGCCACCGGGGCGGGGGTGCTGCTGGGGTCGGCGCTCGCCGAGGGGGCGTCGACCAGCTGCACGGCCACCGCGGAGGGCGCGCCGCCCGGCAGCGCCTGGTGCGCCCGGCCGCCCGTGCGGGCGCCGCCGGCCAGCGCGACGGTGCGGCTGCCGGTCGGCGTCGGCGAGGGGCTGGGGGTGGGGCAGGCGCCGTGCGTGCTGCTGGGCGAGGCCGGGGGCGGCGCGGTCGGCGTGGGGCTGGCGGTGGCGGTGGCGATCGGTGCCGGCGGGCAGTCGGGCGTGGCCGAGGGGCTCGGCGAGCCGCCCGGGGTGGCCGGGGCGCTCGCCCCGCTGCCCGCGGGCGGCGGACTGTCGGGGGCCGTGGCCGGCCCGCTCGCCTGCGCGGCGGGCGAGGCGCCCACCGGTTCGCCCCAGGCCAGTGCCGCACCGCCGAGCACCACCGCGCTCGCCAGAACCCACGTACCGGCCGTCCGTGCCGTACCCAACCCCGCGCCCACCAGCGCCCCCACCTTCCCAAGTCCGGCTCGACCGTACCCGATGGAACGGACCGCTCCGGCACCGGAACGGGGGCTGCGGGGAAGAGTTGTACGACTGTTGCCCTGGCGGCCACCGGGCTGCCCGGGGTACCGACGGGCCGTCAGGAGTTGTACGTGCCCTGGGCCCGCTCCAGACCTTCCGTCAGCAGCGCCTCGACGGCGTCGGCGGCCCGGTCCACGAACCAGTCCAGCTCCTTGCGCTCGGTGGAGGAGAAGTCCTTGAGCACGAAGTCGGCCACCTCCATCCGGCCCGGCGGACGGCCCACCCCGCAGCGCACCCGGTAGTAGTCCGGGCCGAGCGCCTTGGTGATGGACTTCAGCCCGTTGTGGCCGTTGTCCCCGCCGCCCTGCTTGAGCCGCAGCGCCGCGTAGTCCACGTCCAGCTCGTCGTGCACCGCGACCAGCGCCGGGGTGGGCGCCTTGTAGAAGTCGCGCAGCGCCGCCACCGGGCCGCCGGAGAGGTTCATGAAGCTCATCGGCTTGGCCAGCACCACCTTCTGGCCCGCCAGGCGCCCCTCGGCCACCTGGGCCCGGCTCTTGTGCGCCTTGAACCTGGCCCCCATCCGCTGGGCCAGCAGGTCGACCACCATGAAGCCGATGTTGTGCCGGTTGCGGGCGTAGCCCTCGCCCGGGTTGCCCAGCCCCACCACCAGCCAGGGGCCGCTGTACTCGGTCATTTGGAACTCCCTCCGTCGGGACCTCATGGCGCTGCCCCGACTCCCATTGAACGGGAGCCGGGGCAGCGAAGCGGGGAACTACCGCGAGGCTCAGGCCTCGGCGGCCTCCTCCTCGGCGGCCTCGTCCTCGGCCGGGGCGGCCTGGGCGCCGATGATCTGCAGCACCACGGCGTCGGCCTCGACGGCCAGCGAGACGTTGGCGGGCAGCTTGATGTCGCCGGCCAGGATGGAGGCGCCGGCCTCCAGGCCCTCGACCGAGACGGTGACGGCCTCGGGCAGGTGGGTGGCCTCGGCCTCGATCGGCAGCGCGTTCAGCACGTGCTCGACCAGGTTGCCGCCGGGGGCCAGCTCGCCCTCGGTGTGCACCGGGATCTCGACGGTGACCTTCTCGCCGCGCTTGACCAGCAGCAGGTCGACGTGCTCGATGGTGCGCTTGATGGCCTCGCGCTGCACGGCCTTCGGGAGGACGAACTCGTCCTTGCCCTCGATCGGGACGACCAGCAGGGCGTTCGGGGTCTTGAGCGCCATCATCAGCTCGTGGCCCGGGAGGTTCAGGTGGACCGGCGCGTGGCCGTGGCCGTAGACGACACCGGGGACGAGGCCGGCGCGGCGGGCGCGGCGGGCGGCACCCTTGCCGAACTCGTTGCGGGGCTCGGCGGCGAGGCGGATCTCGGACATGTCTGCACTCCTGCGTGGGAAAGCGGGGTGCAGATAGCGAAAACCGCCGGGACCACACCCTCAAGTACATGGGGTCGGCTCGGCGGAATAGAGTCCAGCGCGTCGATCACGGAGCGCAGTAGGCATCCCTCGCCGAGCAGTTTCGCAAGTCTAACCGGAGCGCGACGCAG
>NZ_JBHYKG010000563.1:0-2280 GCF_042741245.1 Kitasatospora sp. NPDC058965 | reverse complement strand
GGCGGCCGTGCGCGAGCAGCGGGCGGGCGGCGGCCGGGCGGCGGGCCGGCACCAGGTGCGGGGCGACCGGCAGGCCCGGGCCGCGGTCGACCACCTCGATCCGCAGCAGGTCACCGGACAACCGGGCGGTGACCTGGAAGCCGCCGTCGCCGACCGCGTGCTCGACCGCGTTGGCGCAGGCCTCGGTGAGCGCCAGGGCCAGGTCGTGCGCGATCTGCGGGTCGACCCCGGCGCTGTCCATGGTGCCGAGCAGGATGCGGCGGGCCAGCGGCACGCTGGCCAGCTCGCGCTCGAGGTGCAGAGTCCACCAGATGTCCACGACCGGTCCCTCCTGGCTGGGGCTCCACATACAACTAGGTATTGCCTCGTGATCCCGGCGTGAACCGTCCACCGACGGCCGGTCCCCCCATTCGGCGGATGGACTGGTGCGGCGAGCTGTGCGCCGCGGCGCACGGTGCCCGGTCGCGCGCCGCGGCCGAAAGGGTCAATCGGCGACCACCGCCCACCCCCGCCCGGCCGGTGCGGGGACCGATGAGATGATGGCCCGGCCATGAGCAGCCGCCCCGCACCGCACCCGGGTGCCGCCGACCGGACCGACCGGTCCAGCGGCGCCGTCGGCGTGGCCGGCTGGGACCTGCGGCTGCTGCGCGCGGTGCCGTTCGCCCTGTTCTGCACGCTGATCGCGGCGGCCGGGCACGGCCTGGCCGGCGGCGGGAGCGTCGCCCCGGGCACCCTGGTGCTCGGCTTCGCCGGGGTCTGCGCGGTGGCCGCGCTGCTCGGCGGCCGGGAGCGCACGCTGCCCGGGATCGCCGGCGCGCTGGGGCTGGGCCAGCTCGGCCTGCACCTGCTCTTCCACGGCGGCGGCCACGGGGCGATGGCGGACATGCCCGGGATGGCCGGCGGCGGTGGGCTGACCCTGGATCAGGTGGCGAGCCGCCTGGTCTGCAACGACACCCCGGGGCTGCCGCACGTGCTGCCGCCGGGGATGACCGCCGAGCGCCTGGTCGGCGCGGCCGGCCTGGACCCGAACGCCTACCAGCACGCGGCCGCCGCGGCCCCCTGGTGGTCCTTCGGCCTGACCCCGGCGATGCTGGCCGGCCACCTGCTGGCCGCCCTGGTCGCCGGCTGGTGGCTGCGCCGCGGCGAGGCCGCGCTCTGGCGCCTGGTCCGGCTGACCGGCCGGGTGGCCGCCCGCGAACTGCGCGAGTGGACCGCGCCGCTGCACCGCGCCCTGGCGCTGGTCGCGACGGTGCTGCGCGGCCTGCTCGCCCCGACCGAGCACCCCGGTGCCCGCCGCCGCCGCGAGCGCGGCGACCACCGGCTGCCGGTCGTGCTGGCCCTGCGGCACAGCGTCGTCCGGCGGGGTCCGCCGGTGCCGGCCCTCGCGCGCTGACCCTCCGTCGGAGCGGTTCCGCGGCACCGTCACACCGGTGCCCGGCGCGCGGTACGCCGTCACCCACCCCGCTTCCGGGGCAGTGGACTGCCCCGAACCCGTTGGAGACCGCACCCATGCGTTCCATTCCCGCCCGCCGCCCGGCGGCCGCCGCCGTCCTCGCCGCCGCCGCCGTGCTGGCCACCGCCGCCCCGGCCTTCGCGCACGTCACGGTGCAGCCGGGCACCGCCCAGCAGGGCGGCTACACGGCCGTCGCCTTCCGGGTCCCGGACGAGAGCGACACCGCGAGCACCACCAAGCTGGAGGTCAGCTTCCCCACCGACCACCCGGTCGCCTCGGTCAGCACCCAGCCGCTGCCCGGCTGGACCGCCGCCGTGGAGAAGACCCACCTGGCCACCCCGGTGAAGACCGACGACGGCGACAACCTCACCGACGTGGTCTCGAAGATCACCTGGACCGCCGACGCCACCGGCAAGATCGGCCCCGGCCAGTTCCAGGAGTTCAAGGTCTCGCTCGGCCCGCTGCCCAAGGACACCGACCAGCTGGTCTTCAAGGCGCTGCAGACCAAGGACGACGGCACCGTGGTGCGCTGGATCGACGAGGCCAAGCAGGGCCAGCCCGAGCCGGCCCACCCGGCCCCGGTGCTGAAGCTCACCGCGGCCGGCGCCGCCGCCTCGCCGGCCGCCGACGACCACCGGATGACCGCGTCCCAGGACAGCACCGCCGCCGGCGGCACCAAGAGCTCCGACGGCACCGCCCGCACCCTCGGTGTGGTCGGCATCGTGGTCGGCGTGATCGGTGCCGCCCTGGGCGTGGCCGGCCTGCGCCGCAAGAGCACCACCTCCTGACCCGCCGTCACCCGCCGGGCCGGTGGCACCGCCCACCGG
>NZ_JBHYKG010000562.1:0-2354 GCF_042741245.1 Kitasatospora sp. NPDC058965 | reverse complement strand
ACGTAGATCAGGCCCATCTGGACCGCACCGAGCGGGTTCTCCAGGTCGCGGTCGCCGGTGTAGCGCTCGTCGCCGAGCCAGGTGCTCTCCGGGCCCCAGTACACGTCCTCGTCGGGCTCCCAGACGTCCGCGCGGCCGCCGGCGAAGCCGAAGGTCTCGAAGCCCATCGACTCCAGCGCCACGTTGCCCGCCAGGACCATCAGGTCGGCCCAGGAGAGGCTCTTGCCGTACTTCTTCTTCACCGGCCAGAGCAGGCGGCGGGCCTTGTCGAGGTTGGCGTTGTCCGGCCAGCTGTTGAGCGGGGCGAACCGCTGCTGGCCGGCGCCGGCACCGCCGCGGCCGTCGCTGATCCGGTAGGTGCCGGCGCTGTGCCAGGCCATCCGGATCATGAACGGGCCGTAGTGGCCGTAGTCGGCGGGCCACCACTCCTGGGAGGTGGTGAGCACCTCCTCGATGTCACGCTTCACGGCCGGCAGGTCCAGGCCGCGGAACGCCTCGGCGTAGTCGAACTCCTCGCCCAGCGGGTTCGCCACCGCCGGGTTCTTGGCCAGGATCTTCAGGTTCAGCTGGTCCGGCCACCACTGGCGGTTGCCCCCGCCCTGGGTGGGATGCGGTGCGCGACCGTGCGCAACCGGGCAGCCGCCTGCCGCGGCCTGTGCGTCAACGTTCTCAGACATGGGTATTCCTTCCGGACCAGCGGATCAGTGCGGGGAGCGGCTCGCGGCACCGAGGTGAGGCGCTTCGGTCGCGTCTCCCCCGCCTGCCCTGCTGGAGCCTTTCTGTCCCTTGGCTTCCATCGGAACCGATCCTACGATGGACGAGTTCTAAGTCAAGACGGACATCAAGTCCGGAACGAATTGGAGTCAGATCCTCCGCTGATACAGTTCGGGGATCCCATCGGACCTGAATAGGTGAACCCATATGAGTGACCTGCTGGAGCGACTGCGTGGGCGCGGCTGGCGGATGACCTCCCAGCGGCGAGTCGTGGCGGAGGTCCTCGACGGCGGCGAGCACGTCCACCTGACCGCGGACGAGGTGCACGCCCGGGCCGCCCAGCGGCTGCCCGAGATCTCCCGCGCCACCGTCTACAACACGCTCGGCGAGCTGGTCTCGCTCGGCGAGGTCATAGAGGTGTCCACCGACGGCCGGGCCAAGCGCTACGACCCCAACGCGCACCGCCCGCACCAGCACCTGGTCTGCTCCAACTGCGGCACCATCCGGGACGTCCACCCGCTCGGCAACCCGCTGGCCGACCTGCCGTCGGCGGAGCGCTTCGGGTTCACCGTCTCCGCGGTCGAGGTCACCTACCGGGGGCTCTGCCCGGACTGCGCCTGACCGCAGGACCGGGGCGGCGAGTCCGATCGGCCCCCGGGCCACTCAGGGAATAGTTGAACCGTAAACTTGTTGTCGTCTCCGTAGCCATCCTCCCCGGACGAAGGAACGACGATGACCCGCACCACGCTGACCCCCGCCGTCGACGTGCGGCGCGCCGCCGACCGCAGCGCCACCACCATCGACTGGCTGGACTCCAAGCACTCCTTCTCGTTCGGCGGCCAGTACGACCCGGCCAACACCCACCACGGCCTGCTGCTGGTCAACAACGACGACCGGGTGCGCCCGGGCAGCGGCTTCGAGACCCACCCGCACCGGGACATGGAGATCGTCACCTGGGTGCTGCAGGGCTCCCTGGTGCACCAGGACTCCACCGGCCACTCCGGCGTCATCTACCCGGGCCTGGCCCAGCGGATGAGCGCCGGGACCGGGATCCTGCACTCGGAGAAGAACGACTCCTGGCGGATCGCCGGCGGCCCCAGCCACACCGAGCCGGTGCACTTCGTGCAGATGTGGGTGGTCCCGGACGAGCCCGGCATCACCCCGGGCTACGAGCAGTTGGAGATCGAGAACGAGCTGCTGGCCGGCGGCCTGGTCCCGGTCGCCTCGGGCATGGCCAAGCACGACGGCGAGAGCGCCATCCGGATCAAGAACCGCTACGCGGCGCTGCACGCGGCCCGGCTGCAGCCGGGCCAGAGCGTCGAGCTGCCCGACGCCCCCTTCCTGCACCTGTTCGTCCCGCGCGGCGAACTGGCCCTGGAGGGCGTGGGCCCGCTGAGCACGGGCGACGCGGTCCGGTTCACCGCCACCGGCGGCATGAAGGTCACGGCCGTCGAACCGGCCGAGATCCTGGTCTGGGAGATGCACGCGACGATCGCCGCCTGACGGGGCGACGGGTGGGACCCGGCTGCGCGGCGCACACGCCGCCGGCGCCGTTCCCGCCGTGGCGTTGCCGTGCCCCCCCGCCCGGGGCCGACAGGGTCGCAAGCCCGCGCCGCCCCCCCCCGCGGGGCCCCCCAATG
>NZ_JBHYKG010000561.1:0-2359 GCF_042741245.1 Kitasatospora sp. NPDC058965 | reverse complement strand
GTCCTCGGACCGGGCGGGCCGCCGCTCACTGCGTGCGCGGCCTGCGCGCCGGTCAGGAGTTGGTGGAGAAGACCGGCAGGTAGCCGTACTGCTGGCCGTCGGCGGTGGGGTGGTAGCTCTCGTCGATCGGCAGGGTGGTGCTGTGCAGCCACTGGTCGTAGTCGCCGCAGATCTCGTGGCCGGAGAACTGGCCGCGCACGTCGGCGAAGCTGAAGCCGGCGTTGGCGGCGGCCTTGGCGATCACGCCGTCCAGGGTGTCGGCGGCACCGTTGATCGCGCTGCGCGAGGTGTCGCTGATGCCGAACCAGCAGCTGCCCGGGACCTGGTAGAGGTGCGGGTAGTCCAGCACCACCACGTGGGCGTTGGGGGCGTGGCTGTGGATCGTGGCGTACAGGTTGGCGAGCTGGCCGGGCAGCGTGTTGGTGGCGTACGCCTTGGCGGTGGCCACCGCGCTCAGGCACGAGCTGGTGCCGTCCAGCACGCAGGTCTGCATGGTGTCCGAGAAGCCGGCGTCGTTGCCGCCGATCGTGATGCTCACCTCCGTGGTGCTCGAACTCAGGGCCGATACCTGGCTGTTGAGCACGTCACCGGTTCTGGCACCGGAACAGGCGACGAACTTGAAGTTGTTGGCGTGCGCGTTGGCCCACAGCGCCGGGTAGGCGCTGTTGCTGCGACTGCAGCTGCCGCTGCTGCTGTCGTAGTTGCCGGCACCGACGCCGGCCGAGTAGGAGTCGCCCAGCGCAACGTAGTTGACGGTCGCTGCGTTGGCCGGGACGGCCAGGAAGAGGGAGCCGGCGGCGAGGGTGATCGCCATGACGGCACCGGAGACAATACGGACGGGACGCATTGCACCTCCACGGGAGTGTGACGCGGGTTACTCCGTGGTACCAGTGCCCCGAGCGCACGGGAAGTGCCCATGCCAAAGATGTTGACGGGAATTCTCCCAAGCGGGCCCGAAGTTGGCCCCGATGTCGAAATGGCGTCAGCTACTGGGCCGCGACGCCCTGTTGGCGGCAGGGCCGGTCAGTCCTCGGCGCAGACCACTTCCAGCTCGAAACCCTGACCGTCCACCAGGTGCACCGTGGACCCCGTGTCCACCCGCAGCGTCCACCCCGCGGCCAGCGCTGCGCTGGCCGCCGCCCGGGTCCCGTGCACCGCCAGGTGGTTCAGCCCGGCGCGCAGCCGGTCGTGCCCGCCGGGACGCAGCGCCGGGGACTGCTCCAGCACCAGGTAGCTGGCCCCCAGCCGCCAGCTGCGGCCCGTCTCCCAGTTCTGGAACGGTGCGCAGCCCAGGGCCAGCAGCACCGGGGCCCACTGCTCCTCGGCGAGCACCAGGTTGTCCACCCAGAGTTCGACGTGGTGGAACAGCCCCGTGCGGCGCTCGGTCATCGTGGCCCCCTCCGGCCTGTGGTCACGTGGTGCAGTGGTCACGAGTCTCGGGGTCGGTCACTCGTCACCCGCGACCCTAGCCCACGCCCGCCCCCGCCACCCGGAGATCGGCGAGCCCGCCGCCCGCTACCCGGGGAAGACCTGGCAGCCCGCCTCCGGGAGCTCCTCGATCACCTCGTTGGCCAGCTCCGGCACGCCGAGCAGACCGGTCGCGCACTGCACCGCCGCCCGCGCCTGGCGCAGGCCCGGGGTGCCCCAGCCGAGCAGCTCCACCGCCAGCCCGGGCGCCACCAGCAACCGCCGGTAGTGCCGGCCCGAGGCCGGGTCCGGGCGGCTCGGCCCGACCGCGCGCAGCGGCGCGGCCATCCGCACCCGGGCGCACTCGTGCCCGCCGTTGGCCGAGCCGATCCGGTCGTACAGGTAGCCGAGGTAGTGCGCCGGGCCGATCACGGCCTGCGCCTCCTCCGCCGCCTCGCGGGCCAGCGCGGCCGCCGGGTCCCCGTGGTCCTCGGCCTCCAGCGAGCCGCCGGGCAGGCTGACGATGCCGTCCTTCGGGTTGACCAGGGTGAGCACCCGCCCGTCCGGCGCGAACAGCCAGCCCCAGGACTGCTTGACCGGGAGCCACTCGGGCACCTCCTCGCCGGGGCGCCAGGGCCAGCTCGCCGGCGGCCGGCGCCGGATCCGGCCGAGCAGCTCGGCGATCTGAGGGGTGTACTCGATCCGCTGCATGGGGCCCCCTCCGGTGTCGGGCCCCTGGGGCCGGCTGTCCTGGTCCGTCGCGCCGGCTCCGCCGCGTGCGTGTGGGGGTCGCGCGTGGTCCGACCTGTTGATCTTCCCCGAACAGACGGTCGATGAACAGTCCTCGCGGCCGCATGGGGCATCGCGCGTCACCTCGCCGCGCGACCGGCGGACCCCGGCGGCACGGGCGGCGGCGCAGGGCCCGCCGACCGGCCCCGGAACGCCCGGGAGC
>NZ_JBHYKG010000560.1:0-2379 GCF_042741245.1 Kitasatospora sp. NPDC058965 | reverse complement strand
GCGTCAGCGTGCCCGGACCACGCGCGACGGCGGTGACCGGACGGGGTCGCCGGACCGGCCCGCCCGGATCCCGACTGCGCGCGGGGCGGTGACCGTCCGTTCCGGCTGCGCGGGGTGACGGCCGTCCGTTCCGCCGGCGCTCAGCGGTCCCCGGAGCCGGTGTTCTCGCCGGCCGGGCCCGCCGGACCGTCCGTCAGCTCGGCCAGCTCCCAGTGCAGGTCCTGCCGCAGCAGGCGCAGGTGCTCGGCCGGGGCGCCCAGCCCACCCGTGAGGTGGCGCCGGTGCGCGACCAGCTCCGGTGTCTGGACGGGTGCGCAGGCGCACGCGACGGCGTCGTGCACGTACCACTCGTGGTAGAGCAGCAGCCGGCGGATGTCGTCCTTCAGCTCCGCCGGACCCGGCAGTGCGGGCAGGTCGCGGCGCAAACGCCAGTAGCCGACCCGCACCTCGCTGCCGCGCTCGGCGATCTGCCTGGTGTCCAGCACGCCGTCCTCGGCGCACAGGCGGATGACGCGCTCGGCCTCGGGCTGCAGCACCACGGCCGTGTCCAGCAGCGGCAGCAGCGCCTCGATCTGCTCCGCCGCCGGCGCCCCGCTCGCGGGCGCGGGCCGCACCCGAGCGGCCAGCATCCGCCAGGAGCTCCGTAGCCGGGACAGGACGGTCACGGCACCGCCTCCTTCCCGACATCCGGGTGGCGGTCGTCAGTCAGTGCTGACTTCCAGTGTCGCCCCGTCCGGCCGACGGCGTCGGGCGGTGGGCGCCGGGCGGCCACCAGCCGCCGACCGCCGGCTGCAGTCCCGCTCGACCAACTCGCTCCCCGCTCAGCGCCGTTCGCCGGGCGCCGGCATCGCCCACCGGATCGTCCGCACGACCGCCAGGCCGAGCGGCCGGACGGCAGCCGTGACGAGCGGACCACCGGGCAGCCCGAGCAGGGTGCGGTGCTCCGGCGCCATCAGCTCCACCGCCGCGGCGGCCAGCGCGCCGTACAGGGGGCGGGCGGCCAGCGGGACGGGTGGGTGGCGGAGCAGGAACGCGGCGGCAGCCTCGGCCTCGGGTGTCACGGCGAGCTCGGGACGGTAGGACCGCAGCGCGGCGTCGAGGCCGGCCCGGTCCCGGGGCGGGTCCTGGACGCCGAGGGCCGCGGCGACCCGGGCCATGTCCGCCACGTAGGCGTCGCAGCCCGCCGGGTCCAGCGGCGTTGCGCCGTACGCCTGGTGGGCGCGCAGGAAGCTGTCGGCCTCCGCGGCGTGGACCCAGGCGAGCAGGTGCGGATCGTCGGCCCGGTAGCGGCGGCCGTCCGCCGTGGTGCCGCGGATCCTGGCGTGCACCGCGCGGACGCGCGCCACGGCGGCCCGGGCGTCGTCGGCGGTGCCGAAGCTGGTGACCGCGAGGAAGGTGCTGGTGCGTTGGAGCCGGCCCCACGGGTCACTGCGGTAGCCCGAGTACGCGGCGACGGCTGCCATGGCCGACGGGTGCAGTGACTGGACGAGCAGAGCGGTGAGTCCGCCGACGAACATCGAGGCGTCGCCGTGCACCGTCCGGATCGCCCGGCCCGGCGGGAACCAGCGCTCCCCGGGCGTGTGGTGGATCCGCTCCCGGACCGCCCGGCCGTCGGGTCCGGCCACCCTCGCGAACAGCGCGGCGCCCAGCCGCTCGCGCAGTCCGCAGGGCGGTCCGGGGAGTCCGGGCGGTTTGGGTGCTCGGGGCGTTCCGGGGGTGTCCTGGCCGCCGTCCATGGTGTCCACGGTAGAGCGCCCGCCACCGCACCGGGCCCGGCCGGGCGGCACCGGGCCCGGCCGGGCCTCGTGGTGCGCTCCCCCGGTCAGGCGGGCCGCAGGAAGAGCTCGTCGGTGTAGCACCAGGCCCAGTCCTCGCCGGGCTGCACCGACCGGGCGATGTGGTGGCCGTCCTGGGCCCGGGCGTGCCGGTGGGCGTGCTGCCCGGGCGAGCTGTCGCAGCAGCCGACGTGCCCGCAGCTCAGGCAGGCGCGCAGGTGCACCCAGCGGGTTCCGGTCCGCAGGCAGTCCTCGCAGCCGAGGGTGGTGTTGGCGGGGACCTCCCGCAGGTCGTTCAGGTGGTCACAGGTCCGCTGGACCACCAGGCCGGGGTCCACCGCGACCCGCCACTGGCGCTGGCCGTTCATGGCCCCACGCTACCTCCGCACCTCCGCGCCTCCGCCCTGCGGCGCAGCAGCGTGACGCGGTCGCCGGGCCCGGCGGGAAACCGGTTCGCGTCGAGCGCCCGTCGTGCCGTAGAGTCTGGTTCACCGACGCGGGGTGGAGCAGCTCGGTAGCTCGCTGGGCTCATAACCCAGAGGTCGCAGGTTCAAATCCTGTCCCCGCTACTACGAGGGCCGGTCCGGTGCACTGGGTGCACCGG
>NZ_JBHYKG010000559.1:0-2400 GCF_042741245.1 Kitasatospora sp. NPDC058965 | reverse complement strand
GGGGCGCGCCCGCCGGTGGCCTGCCCACCCGCGAGGTCGGCCAGTCGCTGCGCGAGACCCCGCCGCCGGCGGGTGCCCCGCAGCAGCAGGGCGGCCGTCGTCCCGGTGCCCCGGCCGGCGGCCCCGGCGCCCTGCCGCGCCGCGGCGCGCCGCAGGAGCCGGCCCGGCAGCCCGCCCCGCAGGCCGGTGCCGGCGAGCAGTCCCAGCACGGTTGGGCGGACGGTCGGCCGCAGGGCCCGAACGTGCGCACCGACGTGGGCCCGAACGGGCGCCCCGGCCAGCTGCCGCAGCGTCAGCCCGGCCAGGGCCAGCCGCCGCAGGGCCGCCCGGCCCAGGGCCAGCCCCCGTTCGGCCAGCAGCAGTTCGCCCCGCAGCAGGGGCAGCGGCGGCCGCAGCCGGCCGGCGACCCGCAGGGTCCGCCGACCGTGCAGCAGCCGGTGCTCGGCCAGCAGGCCGCGGACCCGGCGGACACCGGTGCGCTGGCCCGTCCGCGCTTCGAGGCCAGCGACATCGACCCGCGCGACCCGCTGGGTCTGGGCCTGGTGGAGCCGGTGCTGCCGAGCGTGGCCAACCCGCAGCGGGTCGGCGAGGCCCGTGCCCAGGCCGCGCCCGCCCAGCCGCAGTACGGCCAGCAGCCCGGTCGGGCGGAGCAGTTCGCCCCGCAGCAGCAGCCGGCCGCCCAGCCGCAGCAGCAGTTCGGGCAGCAGCCCGCGCTGCCGCCGCGCCGCTCGCCGGAGCACGGCCAGCCGCCGCAGGGCGCCCGCCCGGACGACGGCCAGCAGGGCTTCCGCACCGGCGGTGCCAGCCGGATGGCCTCGGTCCAGGTGAACGAGCAGGCCGCGGCCGAGCGCGCCCAGGCGTCGCAGCAGGGCCGGCAGCGTCCGTACCAGCCGCAGCGTCCGGGCACCAGCGCGCCGGGCTTCGACCCGCAGGGTCCCCCGCCGCGCAACCCCCAGCAGCCGCCGGCCGGCCAGCCGCAGCAGCCCGAGGGCGAGCAGGCGCCGTGGCGTCCGTCGGCCAACGACGAGCGCTGGCGCCGGGCCGAGCAGCTGCGCCAGCCCACCTCGGACGGGGTCACCCTGTCCGGGCTGCCGCGCCGCACCCCGCAGGCGAACCTGGTGGCGGGCACCGCCGAGGCGGCTCCGCTGACCGGTCCTCAGGTCTCCCGGGCGCCCGAGGAGGTGCGCGGCCGGTTGACCAACCTGCGCCGCGGCATCCAGCAGGGCCGCCGGGCCGGTGCCGAGTCCACCCAGGGCATCCCGGTCCAGGGAATCCACCAGCAGAACCAGTCGTTCGACGGTTTCGGACGCCCCGGTGGTGCGGGCAGCAACCGCGAGGGCTACCGTTCTGCGGCACCGGACGCCTTCGGCACTGAGAACCAGGAGCACTGAGATGAGTCAGATGAGTCAGGCTGCCAGCAACCTGAACTGGCTGATCACCAATTTCGTGGACAACACCCCCGGGGTGTCGCACACCGTGGTGGTCTCCGCCGACGGTCTCCTGCTCGCCATGTCCGAGGGCTTCCCCCGCGACCGCGCCGACCAGCTCGCCGCCGTCGCCTCCGGCCTCACCTCCCTCACCTCCGGCGCCAGCCGGATCTTCGAGGGCGGCGACGTCAACCAGACCGTCGTGGAGATGGAACGCGGCTTCCTCTTCCTGATGGCCGTCAGCGACGGCTCCTCCCTGGCCGTCCTCGCCTCCCCCGACTCCGACATCGGCCTGGTCGGCTACGAGATGGCCCTCCTGGTCGACCGGGCCGGCGCCGTCCTCACCCCCGCCCTCCGCGCGGAGCTCCAGGGCAGCCTGCTGCACTGACCGGGACACCCACCCTCCGTCGGGCCCAGGTGCCATCGCGAAAGAGCCACCGGGCCCGACGCCCACACCCCATAGCTGATGCAGCATCAGCCGCAGCGCTAGGAGGACCCGCATGACCCCGCCCCCGACACCTGCCGGTAGTTACGGCAACGGGTACGGCTCCGGCTACGGCGATCAGAACAACGGCGGCTACGAGCAGCAGCCGCTGGTGCGTCCGTACGCGATGACCGGTGGCCGTACCCGACCGCGCTACCAGCTCGCCATCGAGGCACTGATCTCCACCACCGGCAACGCCGCCCGTTCCGGCGGCCTGCTCCCGGAGCACCAGCGGATCGTCCAGCTGTGCCAGGAGGTCAAGTCGGTCGCCGAGATCTCGGCGCTGGCCGGGGTCCCGTTGGGGGTGGCCCGGATCCTCGTGGCCGACCTGGCCGAAGCCGGCCTGGTCGCCATCCACCAGCCCGCCGCCGCCGGCGAGACGGGCGGAACGCCGGACGTCACGCTGCTCGAAAGGGTCCTCAGTGGACTTCGCAAGCTCTAGCCCCGCGGCCACCCGCGCCACCACCTCCGCAAAGATCGTCGTCGCGG
>NZ_JBHYKG010000558.1:0-2408 GCF_042741245.1 Kitasatospora sp. NPDC058965 | reverse complement strand
GCCCACCACCACGTGCGCGTTGGTGCCGCCGACCCCGAACGAGCTGACCCCCGCGACCAGCGGCCCGTCCTGCTCGGGCCACGGCCCGGTCGCGGTGGGCACCGCCAGGCCCAGCCCGGCGAAGTCGATCTCCGGGTTGGGGGTCGCGAAGTTGAGGCTGGCCGGGAGCTGCCGGTGGTGCACCGCGAGCACCGTCTTGAGCAGGCCGACGATCCCGGCGGCTCCCTCCAGGTGGCCGACGTTGGTCTTCGCCGAGCCGACCAGCAGCGGCCGGCCGACCGGTCGGCCGGTGCCGAGCGCGGCGCCCAGTCCGGCCGCCTCGACCGGGTCGCCGACCCTGGTGCCGGTGCCGTGCAGCTCGACGTAGCCGACCTGCCCGGGCTCGACGCCCGCCCGGCGCACGGCGCTGCGCACCACCTCGGCCTGCGCCCGGGCGTTCGGCACGGTCAGCCCCGCACCGGCGCCGTCGCTGTTGACCGCGCTGCCGAGCAGCACGGCCAGCACCCGGTCCCCGTCCGCCACCGCCCGCGCCAGCGGCTTGAGCAGCAGCACGACGCCGCCCTCGCCGCGCGCGTAGCCGTTGGCCCGGGCGTCCAGGGTGAAGCAGCGGTCGTCGGGCGAGAGCGCGCCGAACCGGTCGACGGTCAGGGTGCTCTCGGCGGCCAGGTTGAGGTTGACGCCGGCCGCCAGCGCCAGCTCCGACTCGCCACTGCGCAGGCTCTCCATGGCCAGGTGCACGGCGACCAGCGAGGAGGACTGCGCGGAGTCGACGCTCAGGCTCGGACCGCGCAGGTCGAGCGCGTAGCCGACCCGGTTGGCGATCAGGCCCCGGTTCAGGCCGGTGAGGCTGTGCCGGGTGATGGCGCCGCCGCGGGCCGTCAGGGTGGCGTAGTCGGAGCCGATCGCCCCGACGAAGACGCCGGTGCGGCTGCCGGCCAGCGCGGCCGGGACCACCCCGGCGTCCTCCAACGCCTCCCAGGCCAGCTCCAGCACCAGCCGCTGCTGCGGGTCGGCGGCGGCCGCCTCGGCCGGGGAGATGCCGAAGAACTCCGGGTCGAACCGGTCCACCTGGTCCAGGTAGCCGCCGGCCCGGGGCTGCTCCCCCGGGCCGAACCGGTCGGGCGGGAAGGTCCCGACCGCCGTCCGCCCCGCCGCCAGCAGCTGCCAGAACGCCGCCGGGTCCGCCGCGCCGGGCAGCCGACAGGCGAGGCCGATGACGGCCACCGCCCGGGGCGCGTCGGGATCCGGGACGGACGGGGCGGGGAGTTCCGGGTGGGCCATGGCGAGTTCCGCTCCTGAGGGCTGGCTGGTGCTGACCGGCTCTCAGATTTCCTCGGCGCTGCGTCACCTTGGCCCCTAGGCAACCCCTGTGGAACCCCTACTCGCCACCGGTTCGCCCGCGCCACCGCGGGCCGGGGCGACCAGCCGGGCCAGGTCGACCCGGCGGCGGGCGCCCAGCTTGCGGTAGACCCGGGTGAGGTGCTGCTCCACCGTGCTCACCGTGATGTACAGCTTGCGGGCGACCTCGCGGTTCGACAGGCCCCGGGCGGCCAGCTCGGCCACCCGGCGCTCGGCCTCGGTGAGCGCGGACCCGGCGGCCTCCGCCTCCGGGCCGGCCTGCGGCACCACGGCCAGCGCCGGGGCCCGGCGCATCCGCCGGTCGGTCCGCCGGGCCCGGTCCGGGTCGCCGTCGTCCTGGTGACTCTCGCTCAGCTCGGCCAGCACCGCCGCCAGGTCGGACTCCGCGCCGGCCTCCTCCAGCAGCCGCACGGCCCGTTCCAGCGTCCCGGTCCGCTCGGACCGCTCCCCGGCCAGCGCCCGCACCCACAGCGCCAGCCCCCGGATCCTGGGCTGCCCGGCGGGCCCGAGCCGGGCGAGCTGCTGCTCGGCCAGCACCAGCGCCGCCTGCGGGCGGCCCAGGGCCAGCTGGGCCCGGGCGGCGCCGATCCGCCACGGTGCCAGGGCCGGCAGGTGTTCGAGCCCCCAGCGGGCCATCGCCTCCCCGCAGGCTCGGAACTCGGCCAACGCCTCCTCGGCCCGCCCGACCGCGAGCAGGTGCGCACCGCGCGCGTACCGGTGGTGCAGCCCGGCCGGGGTCCGCTCCATCGCCTCCGGGGTGGCCAGCTCCAGGAACCGGGCCGCGTCCTGGTGCAGGCCGAGCGCCGTCCGGGCACCCGCCATGGTGGCCAGCGGCAGGCCGACCGCGACTCCCCAGCCCTGCGGGGTGATCCGGGTGAACACCGCCCGCGCGGCCTCGTCGGCGGCGGCCGGATCGCCCTGGCGCAGCGCGGTCTCCGCGCGCAGCGCCGCGAACAGCGCCTGCCAGGTGGAGCCGCACCGGGCCCCGGTGCGGTCGGCCAGCCGCTCGCACCAGCGGGCGGCCAGGTCGGCCCGGTCGGTGTAGAGCC
>NZ_JBHYKG010000557.1:0-2472 GCF_042741245.1 Kitasatospora sp. NPDC058965 | reverse complement strand
CCCCCACCGGCACCGCGACCCCCACGGCCCCGCCCACCAGCGCCGCGCCGTCCCCCACCGCCACCTCCTCCTCCCACCTGCCCGACACCGGCACCACGGTGAGCCCCCGCCGCCTGGCCGCCCTCGCCGTCGGCCTGGTCGGCACCGGCACCGTCACCCTGCTGCTGGCCTACCGCCGACGCACCCCGCGGCACTGACGAACCGTCATGACCGGCTGCCCGGTCGGGCGCTGGGAGAACGGCCCGCGGTACCGTAGAGTCCCGCGGGTAGCGGTCGGAGGGGTGGCAGCGTGCGCGGTGCGGCGCTGCTCGGGGAGGATGCGGGAATGCTCGATCAGGCTCTGCTCGCGTTGGCCACGGCCGGCGGAACGGCGGTGGTGAAGGCCGCCGGCACGGACGCGTGGAGCGGGTTGCGGCTGGCCCTGGCCCACTGGTTCGGCCGGGCGGACGGCGAGCAGGTGACCGCGGAGCTGGAGCGCCTGGACCAGTCCGCGACCGCCCTGGCCGAGGGTGACGGCGCCGGGGCGGAGCAGGCGCGGATCCGCCACGAGACGGTGTGGCAGACCCGGATCGAGGCCCGCCTGGAGGCCCTGGCCGACGCCGAGCGGGCGCAGGCCGCCACCGCGCTGCGAGCTCTGTTGGAGGAACACGGCGCGAAGGCCGGGGCCACCGTCACCGCGGGCCAGCTCGCGGTGGGCGGCAACCTGACCATCACGGCCGGCGAAGGCTCGGTCGCCGCCGGCGTCATCCACGGCGGGGTCGGTATCGGCATCCCTTCGCGGCCGGCTCCGCCCCAGGGCTGAGCGGACCGGCGACAGCAAGCCCAGTTGCGGCGGACCCGCCGCTGCCAGGGGCCGGGCGACCGGGGTCCGTGACCCGTGCGGGCCACCACGGTGTGGCGATCGGTTACGTGGCCGGCGGTGGCCAGGTCGTCGTCTCCGCCCCGGTGTCCGGCCCCGGAGTGACCTGGCCGCACCAGGTCGGCGTGCTCCCGCGGCAGGCCGACTGCTTCCAGCACCGGGCCGGGGCTGCTCAGTTGGCGGCAGAGCCCGGCGCCGAGCAGGGCGCGGCGGTCGCCTACCAGGTGGTGGCGGGGATGGGCGGGGTGGGCAAGACCCAGCTCGCCGCCTTCCACGCCCGGCAGCTGTGGGCGCGCGGCGAGATCGACCTGCTGGTGTGGGTCACGGCGACCGGCCGTGCGGCGGTGGTCTCGGCCTACGCCCAGGCCGCCGGCGAGGTGCTCGACACCGACCCCACGGACCCGGAGCGGGCCGCCCGGGCGTTCCTGGCCTGGCTGGAGCCCAAGTCCGGCATGGACGCCTGCCGCTGGCTGATCGTCCTGGACGACGTCGGTGACCCCGCGGACCTGCGCGGCCTGTGGCCGCCCGTCGCGCCGGGCGGTCGGACCGTGGTCACCAGTCGACGGCGGGACGCCGCGATGCTCGGCCGGGGGCGGCGGTTGGTGCCCGTCGACCTGTTCACGGCGGACGAGTCCCTCACCTACCTCACCACGGCTCTGGCTGCCCACGGCCGCCTCGACCCGCCGGCCGAGCTGGCAGCCCTGGCGGACGACCTCGGCCACCTGCCGCTGGCCCTCTCCCAGGCAGCCGCCTACCTGGTCGACGCCGGCGTCGACTGTGCGACCTACCGCACCCTGCTGGCCGATCGCGCCAGGGCCCTGGCCGATCTCCTGCCGGACGCCTCGGAACTGCCCGACGACCAGGCCGCCACGCTGGCCGCCACCTGGTCCCTGTCCATCGCCCGGGCCGACCGGAACGCCCCGGACGGGCCGGCCAGGGTGGTGCTCGGCCTCCTGTCGGTGCTGGACCCCAACGGCGTGCCGGACGGTGTGCTGACCGGCGGGCCGGTGCTCGGCCATCTCGCCGCCGCGGCCCGCACCGGACTGGCCTCCCCCGACGACCTGGTGCGCATCCTGCGGATCCTGCACCGCCTCAGCCTGATCGACCACACACCGGGCAATCCCCACCAGGCCGTGCGCGTGCACCAGCTCGTCCAGCGCGCAGCCTTCGACGACCTCGCTCCCGGGCAACGCCGCGGCGTCGTACGGGCCGCGGCCGACGGGCTGGTGGCCGCGTGGCCGCAGGTCGAGCGCGACACCGCCCTGGCCACGGTGCTGCGGGCGAACTGCGAGGCGCTGCGCCGCTGCGCGGAGGCCGAGTTGTGGGAACCCGCGGCGCACCCGGTGCTGATCCGGGCCGGGCACAGCATCGGCGAGAGCGGACAGGTCGCCGCTGCCCGCACCCATTTCGAGCAGCTGGCCCGCGCGGCACGGGACCGGCTGGGACCCGACCACCCCGACACCCTCGCGGTGCGGGCCGAGCTCGCCCGGTGGCAGGGCGAGGCCGGCGACCCGGCCGGCGCCGCGGCGGCCTTCACCGCGCTGCTCGGGCCCGTGCACCGGGTGCTGGGGCCCGACCACGACCGGACCCTCGCCGCCCGCCACGAACTGGCC
>NZ_JBHYKG010000556.1:0-2481 GCF_042741245.1 Kitasatospora sp. NPDC058965 | reverse complement strand
GAGTGGGCACCGACCGGCCGCGCCGTCGGGGGAGGGAGGGGTCAGGAGGGCGAGACCAGGCTCCAGGTCTGGTTGGCACCGCCGTCGGTCGGCCACTGCAGCACGGCGGCGGCGTTGTTGGTCGAGCTGTTGGTGAGGTCGATCAGCTGACCGTCGTAGACGCTCTTGAGCTGGACCAGGTTGGGGCCGGCGTCGACCAGGGTCCAGCGGGAGTTGCTCTTCCCGTCGTCGTGGTACTGGATCAGCTGGGTGCCCTGGGCGGTGGTCGGGCCGGGGATGTTGAGCAGCTTGCCGCTGTTGGCGTTGGCGACGGTGTAGGCGCCGCCGCCCTGGGCGGCGAACGTCCACAGCTGGTCCGTGGCCCCGTTGTCCTGCCACTGGACGATCGCGGCGCCGTCGGTGGTGGCGTCGCTCTGCACGTCCATCCGGCCGCCGCTGGCGCCGTTGACCAGCTTGTACCGGGCACCGGCGGCGGGGACCGGGACGAGCTTCCACTGCTGGCCGGTGCTGGTGGAGGCGGTCGCCTGCACCACGGTGGTCCCGGAGACGTCGATGTTCTGGCCGCTGGAGCGGGAGGTGATGGTGTAGGAGCCGCTGCCGGTGGGCGTGAGCGTCCAGTGCGAGTTGGCGGCGTGGTCGTCGGCCCACTGGATCAGCTGGGTGCCGCTGGTGGTCGAGCCCCCGGGGTCGTTGGCGAGGCGGCCGCTGTTGCCGTTGACCAGGCGGTAGGAGCCGTCGCCGTCGGGGACCAGCTGCCAGAGCTGGTCGTTGGCGCCGTTGGCGGGCTGCTGGACCAGGCCGGCGCCGTCGGCGGTGCCCGCGCCGGAGACGTCCAGGTACTGGCCGGTGGCCGCGTTCACCAGGTTGTACGGGATCGAGGTGTAGTGCGGGCCGGTGGCCGGGGTCAGCCGCAGCAGGCGGCTGGCGTGCGGGTTGAGGGTGGCGCTGAAGGTGCCGGTGGCGCTGCCGAGGTCGGTGTGGGTCCAGTCGTCGTGGACGGCGGCGGAGCCGGAGAAGCCGAGGTCGGTGAACTTGGCGGTGACGGTCTGGGAGGTGGCGGCGAGGTTGAACAGGGCGACGGTGTAGGACCCGTCGGGGTTGGCGGTGCTCCAGACCTGTTGCTGGGTCAGTTGGTCGACGGGGTGGGCGGGGTGGCCGGCCTGGTCGACGGCGATGACCTCGTCGTTGGTGAGCAGGGCCTTGTCGCCGGCGTCGAGGTTGGTGAGGTCGACGCCGAGCAGCAAGGGTGCGGCGTTGACGGCCCAGAGGGTCTCGGCGCTCTGCCGCTCGTCCGGGGTGAGGCCGTTGTTGGAGCCGTTGCCGACCTCCAGCGAGTCGAGGTCGTTCCAGCCGCCCGGACCGGCGTACGCGGTCCAGGCGGGGGCGTCGGCGAACCGGCGGGAGACGTTGTTCCAGTTGGTCAGCGGGTAGGAGGCGCTGCTCGGGCAGTAGCACTCGACGTCGCCGTCGATCCGCCAGCCGTTGGCGTACTTCTGCCAGGTGGCGGCGTTCTTGTTGTCCAGCGAGTTGGACAGTTCGAGGTGGATCGGGCGCCCGCTCTGGTTGAGCGCCTGCGACCAGTGCTGGATGTCGGCCGAGTCCCAGTCGCCGACCCCGTCGATCTTGAGGTAGTCGGCCCCGTAGGAGGCCAGTTGGTCGGCCCAGGAGTTGAGGAAGGCCTGGGCGGCCGACGGGTTCTTGGCGTAGTCGATGTAGTACATCGACCCGTTGCCGAAGTTGTAGTTGACCTCGTAGTGCGTGGTGTCGGAGACGATGTCCCGGGCGTGGAACGAGGTGCCCTGGATCGGCGTGTTCTGGTTGTAGGCGGCCACCGGGATGCCCGGGGTGAGGTACATGCCGAACTTCTCGCCCTGGCCGTGGACGTAGGAGGCCAGGCCGGCCATGCCGCTGGGGAACTTCGACGAGTCGGTGACCCAACGGCCGTACGTGTCCACGGTGCTGGCGGGGTTCAGGTACCAGAAGTCGTCGAGGTTGAGGTACGTGTACCCGTGCGCGACCAGGCCGCTGTCGGCCATCGCCTTGGCCTGGGCCTCGACGTTGGACTCGTTCGGGCTGTGGCGCAGGAAGCTCCAGGTGCTCCAGCCCATGGGTGGGGTGAGGGCCACGCCGTTGGACTGGGCCGCGGCCGGGGGTGCGGCGGCCAGCAAGGGGAGGGCGGCGGCGGAGAGCGAGACGGCCGCGGACAGGACGATCCTGGCGGCCGTACGGCCGCGTCGGGTGGGGCGCAAGGCAGGGCTCCCTGGGGGTGGGGTGGGTGGAGATGCCGGTGCTGCTCGATCAAAGTTCAACAGAATCGCTAGGGATCGCTCCGTTTCAATCGAGACAGCACATTAAGAAACGCGGTTTCTGAGGCCCTGTCAAGACTGCTGTTGCTTCTTGTTCGTTCTGGGGTCGAATGGGCGCGCCGGACGTTTCGGGCCGCCCCGCGGGAGGGAAGGAGGCGTCGAAGGGCGGTCGCCC
>NZ_JBHYKG010000555.1:0-2482 GCF_042741245.1 Kitasatospora sp. NPDC058965 | reverse complement strand
GTCGGAGAACCTCGTCTTCGGCGACCCCCTCGACGAGCGTGAGGACCGGGTAGAAGCCGTCCTCCTCGTCGATCCAGTCGAACCGGTCGTCCTGACTGTCCATGGCGCATGCATACCAGGCGTGCCCGACAGTCGAGGCGCCGGCGTGAGGAACCACGCGAGCGGGAGGTCTGGCCAACACATGAGCACCGGCCGCGCGACCGCCGAGCAGGTGACCCTCACCCCCGTCACCGCACCCACCGACGCCACCGGGCTGCCCGACATGACGCCCCGTGAGCAGCTGCAGGCCGAGCTGGAGGTCATCGGGGTGTCCACGGCTGTCCAATCACAGCGAACTGAGGCCCGCCTTGTGGCGCCTCTCTTCTTCCTTCCAGTGGATCCAGGTGGTTGCTGGGTCCCGGACGTCGATCCCGATCGGATAGGGCTCGATGTCCTCCCGGAAGAGGCAGAGGAGGAACTCGACCATTCCGCAGTGGTAGATCGTGAAGTCGGGATTGCAGACCAGCACGGGCCACTGATCGGGGTCGGGGTCGGTAGTGAGCCAGCACAAGACGTCAGCACCGGAGGTGACGCCCCAGGCGAGGATGTCGTCGGGGTCGACATCGAGGACATCCGGGCCGCCCTCCATCTCCCACATGTAGCGAGCCTGCTCGGTCTCGTCCTCGAAGCTGCCGGGATCCACGCGTGTGTAGTCCACCGGGAGTGGCGTCAGAATGCAGACCTCGTCGAAGCTGCCCCCACCATAGAGGGACATGAACTCCACGTAGTCCTTCGGGAAGGGCGTGCCCCACCGCTCTTCTGCCGCGGCCCAGTCGACTCGCTCGTCCGCCCCATGTGTGGGCGGCAGAACGCGGGTCAGCTCGATGATCCGCGTCCGGTCGGTCATGACGGCCCCCTCTCCGATGCGTTTGGTGGAGTGCAGCTTAGGCGGGACCCGAGCCGCGCCCATCAGTCACGTGGCAGCTACGCCAGCTCGTTCGGCAAACAAGCGTGATCAGTCGCAGTAGCTCGGGTTCAGAGGTACTAAGAGGACGTTAAGTCCGTTTCTGGTAGCGGCCGCGTCCGGGTTGGTCGAGGAGTCCCTGACGAACGAGTCGTCCCAGGCGGGAGCGGGTGGCGTTGATCGAGGGCTCGTCAGTGGGCAGGCCGAGGAGTTCGTGTAGGTCGCGAACCCGGAACACCCGCCCGGGATGCTCGTTGAAGGCGGTCACGATGCGCTGGTAGACGGTGGCGGTCTCCGCAGGGGCCGGCTCGTGGTCGGCCAGGGCAAGGCCGTCGATGACCTTCCCGGCGGTGACGATCTCGGCGAGGTGGGCCTCTACCTCGGCCAGTGCACCGGTGAGTTGGTGAATCTGTTCGCGCAGGTGGTCGGCGCGTGTGGCGGTCTCGTCGTGTTCGGCCTGCAACAGCCGCAGGAGTTCGGTGACGTTCACGCTGCCAGCTCGACGTCGTCGCGCCAGGCAGGGCTGGGGGCGGTGAGGCGGCGGAGCATGCCGGCGGTGGCGGCCCAGTAGACGCGGGAGGCGGCGTTGTCGAGCCGGTGGTCGTAGTCGCGGGCAAGGCGCCGGTGCAGCATGAGGGTGCCGTTGACCTGCTCGACCACCCACCGCTTCGGTTGCGGAACGAACCCCTTGCCCACGTCGTCGGGGTTGCGCCTGACCACCTCGACGGTAATGTCCTTCACCGCCCCGTGGATGATCACGGCGTCCTTGAAGCCCTGGTCGACCAGGGCCTTTTCCAGACGCATCCCGCACCGCTCGTCCGCCTGGTCCAGCAGGGCGATACCGGCCTCGTTGTCGTGCGCGCTCGCGGCCAGGACCACCACCCCGATGATCAGGCCCAGCACGTCGACAGCCAGTCCCCGCTTCCTCCCAGGCGTCTTCTTGTTCGCGTCCAGCCCCGTGGTCGCCTTCGGCACCCCGGCCGCCGCGCGGACGGACTGGGTGTCGATGATCACCAGGGACGGGTCCTCTAATCGTCTGGCCCGCTCCCGCACCTGGCAGCGCAGGATCTCCTGGATCCGCCGGTCAAGGCCGTCCTGTCGCCACAGGGTGAAGTAGTAGAACACCGCCGACCAGGCCGGTAAGTCGTGCGGCAGGAGCCGCCACTGGCACCCCGTCCGGTTCTGGTACAGCAGCGCGTTCACGACCTCGCGCAGGTCGCAGGAGCCCGGGTCCCCGGTCGCCGAGCGCGACACCCGCTCCTGCTTCCAGGCGGTGACCAGCGGCTCGATCAAGGCCCACTGTCCGTCGGACAAGTCCGTTGAGTACGGCATCCGTTCCATGCCCCGACCCCACCATGCACACGACACGCGAGTCAGCCCGAATACCTCCGTACCCACGAACGGGCGACACCAGATCATCCAAAAACGGACTTAACGTCCTCTAAGAGGGTGGAACGAGAGCTAATGTCCGTTTCGTCGTCGTGGAGGAAGTAGCCCTCGTCCGACGACTACGGACGTGGCAGCGTGAACAGGCCAGGC
>NZ_JBHYKG010000554.1:0-2490 GCF_042741245.1 Kitasatospora sp. NPDC058965 | reverse complement strand
GGTGGTGGCGTCGTCCGCGAAGCGACGGTCACCAGTCGCATCGGGCACGTACTTCACACAGACAACGATCCTCAAGCTCACGGCCTGTCTCCTGTACTGGTCTCGTCCGGCGGCTGCGGCGGTGCACCTCAGGAGCGCGCACGCGCGCGCACCCGCTACGGACAGCGCATTTCCACTGCCCTGACCGGCAACTTCCGGCAGCATACTCGGCAGCGTCCCGCGCTGGTTACTCGTCAGTAGACAAATACCCGAGGGCCGCCGACTGCCGCAACGAAGGGCGGTCCACTGCCTGATCATTGTGACCAAGCTCTCGGCTCCCGGGCAGGTCAACCCGCCCGAACGGGGCTCAGTCGGCCGCCAGGACCGCCCGGCCGAGCGCCGCGATCACGTCCGCCTTGCGCGGCTGCCCGCTGGCCCGCCGCACCACCCTGCCACCCGCGTCCAGCACCAGGACCGTCGGGGTCCGCTCGATCGCCAGCCGGCGGACCAGCTCCAGCTCCCGCTCGGCGTCGATCTCCACGTGCGCCACGCCGGCCACCAACTGGGCCACCTCGGCCAGGATCCGCCGGGTCGCCCGGCAGGGTTGGCAGAACGCCGTGGAGAACTGCACCAGCGTCGCCCGCTCGCCCAGCGCCACGCCCTCGCCCAGGTCCGCCGCCGACACCCGCACCGCTCCGCTCCTCCCGCGCCCCGATCCGGTCCCCACCGTACGCCGCCGGTGTGCGGGCGCAGTATCCGGCCTGCCCCGGGTTCCGGTGACGGCATGTGACGACTATCTCTTCTGCGCCACGCCCGCCCAGATGACAGGAGGCGCCCCTTCGGGGGACGATGCTCGGCAGAATCACCCGTGTCAGCTGCGGCGTGCCGCGGCCCGACGGGCCCGGCCCCGCCCGACCGACCGGGCGCCGTCGCACCGGGCCAGGGCCCGTCGGAAGAAGTAGGGCTGACCGTGGCTGAGTTCGTGTACCCGCCGGTGATCCGCGCCGCGCTGACCGCATTCAAGGCGCTGGACGTGCGGCTCGACATCCGCGGAGCCGAGCACGTCCCGGCGACCGGCGGCGCCGTCCTGGTGAGCAATCACATCAGCTACCTGGACTTCATCTTCGCCGGCATGGGGGCGTACAAGAACGCCAAGCGCAAGACCCGCTTCATGGCCAAGGACGACGTCTTCAAGCACTGGCTCTCCGGCCCGCTGATGCGCGGCATGAAGCACATCTCGGTCGACCGCACCGACGGCCAGCCGGCGTACGACGCGGCGGTCAAGGCGCTGCGCGAGGGCGAGGTGGTCGGCGTCTTCCCCGAGGCCACCATCAGCCGCTCCTTCATGCTGAAGAAGTTCAAGACCGGCGCCGCCCGGATGGCCGCCGACTCCGGCACCCCGCTGCTGCCCGTGGTCCTCTGGGGCACCCAGCAGCTGTGGACCAAGGGCCGACCGAAGACCCTGACCAAGCGGCACGTGCCGGTGACCATCATGATCGGCGAGCCGATCCACCTGGAGCCCACCGACAAGCCGGTGATGGTGACCCGGAAGCTGCGCGCCGTGATGAGCGAGATGCTGGACCGCGCCCAGCGCGAGTACCCCGCCAAGCCGACCGGCCCGTCCGACTCCTGGTGGCTGCCCGCCGGCCTCGGCGGCACCGCGCCGACCCTGGAGGTCGCCGAGGCCGAGGACGAGCGGGAGGCCGCGGCCAAGGCGGCCCGGCGGGCCGCGAACTGAGGCAGCACGGCAGAGCCTGAGGGCGGGTCAGTGACTGACCCGCCCTCGGTCGTGCTCCGGCCGTTCTCAGCCCTCGGCCAGTGCCTCGGCGATCCGGCGGTTGGTCTCGTCCCAGGTCTCGGCCGGCACCTTGGGCAGCATGTCGCCCCAGAGCGGCAGGCAGGTGCCGCGCAGCTGCAGCATCCCTTCCGGACGGGCGATGAACCACCAGTGCAGGTGCGCCCCGCCGTCACCCCAGCGGTTCACGTGCACCCGGGCGATACCGCCGAGCGAGAGCACCGCCCGCTCGACCCGCTGGATCACCGACCCCATCTCGGCCAGCCGCTCGGCCGGCAGGTCCACCAGGTCGTAGTGCCCCCGCGGCAGCAGCATCACCATGGCCGGCAGCCCCTCGGGCTCCGCCATGCTGCGGACCATCCAGTGCTCGTCGGACCAGAGGAGCTGCGGATCGTCCGCACCCCGCTTGCAGGCGAAGCACTCCTCGGGTCCGCTCTCACCGTTGCGCGGCGGCTCGGGCAGCACCGGCTCGTCCAGGACCTTGAGCTGCAGCTCTCCCTCGTAGGGGAAGATCTCCCAGAACGGGATGCCGTCGCCGGGCACCGGGATCCGCTCGCCGATCGGCAGGCTGCGGACGTACTCACTGGGCTGTATGTCTGTCACGCCCGGCAGTCTGGCAGAAACGCGAAGAAGCCCCCACCGAATATCGGTGGGGGCTTCTCCTGAATGATTGTTCGGCGGCGTCCTACTCTCCCACAGGGTCCCCCCTGCAGTAC
>NZ_JBHYKG010000553.1:0-2517 GCF_042741245.1 Kitasatospora sp. NPDC058965 | reverse complement strand
GCCCCCGCGGGCCGGCGCGGCGCCCCACGACGTACACCGACGCGGTGGGACCGGCCCACCGCGCAGACACCCGGAGGACCCCGAATGACCACCCCCTTCGCCGCCGACGCCTTCGGCGCGCGGCTGCGCCGCGCGATGGACGGGCGCGGCCCGCTCTGCGTCGGCATCGACCCGCACGCCGCGCTGCTCTCCGCCTGGGGCCTGGGCGACGACCTGGCGGGCCTGGAGACCTTCAGCCGCACCGTGGTCGAGGCGCTGGCCGACCGGGTGGCGGTGCTGAAGCCGCAGGCCGCCTTCTTCGAGCGGTTCGGCAGCAAGGGCGTCGCGGTGCTGGAGGCCTCGGTGGCCGAGGCCCGGGCGGCCGGCGCGCTGGTGCTGATGGACGCCAAGCGCGGTGACATCGGCTCGACCATGGCCGCCTACGCCGAGGCCTTCCTGTCGCCCGGCAGCCCGCTCTTCTCGGACGCGGTGACGGTCAGCCCCTACCTGGGCTTCGGCTCGCTGCAGCCGGCCCTGGACCTGGCCCGGGTGAACGGCTGCGGCGTCTTCGCGCTGGCCCTGACCTCCAACCCGGAGGGCTTCGAGGTGCAGCGGGCGGTCGGTCCGGACGGGGTCAGCGTGGCCCAGCAGGTGCTGAACCGGCTGAAGGCGGAGAACGCCGGTGCCGAGCCGCTCGGCTCGTTCGGCGCGGTGGTCGGCGCCACCCTGGCCGACGCCGGTGCCGACCTGGCGATCAACGGCCCGCTGCTGGCCCCGGGGATCGGCGCCCAGGGGGCCACCATGGCCGATCTGCCGCGGGTCTTCGGCGCCTCGGTGCGCGACGTGGTGCCCAGCGTCAGCCGCGACGTGCTGAAGCACGGCCCCTCGCTGTCCGCCCTGCGGGACGCCGCGCAGCGCTTCGTCGACGAGGCCCGGGCGGTCTGGGACATGTGACAGCGGTCACAATCGTTTGACGAACTGGGCCCAAACCGGGCCGATTTCTCCCGAAAAGTCCTGGCCCACCTGTGCTGACCAGGACTTTTCGGCTTCTTTTCCTGACGTGGGCGCCCAATCCGGGTAGTGTCCGGCGATAGGTGCCCAAGGCAGGGGGGTCCCGTTGCTCTCGCAGGTCAGAGCGGCTAGGTTCCCCTGCGGTCGTAGCCCGGGATTGCGGCCGGCACCTGAGTACGATCAATGTCCTAGCACTTCATTTCCTTCCAGACCCTGAGGTGAACGGCGTGGCTCTTCCGCCCCTTACCCCTGAACAGCGCTCCGCCGCGCTGGCCAAGGCCGCCGAGGCTCGCCGGGAGCGCGCCGAGGTGAAGAACCGGCTCAAGCACTCGGGCGCTTCCCTGCACGAGGTGATCAAGGCCGGCAAGGCCGACAACGAGGTCATCGGCAAGATGAAGGTCTCCGCACTGCTGGAGAGCCTCCCCGGTGTCGGCAAGGTCCGTGCCAAGCAGATCATGGAGCGCCTCGGCATCAGCGAGAGCCGCCGGGTGCGCGGCCTCGGTACCAACCAGATCGCCTCGCTGGAGCGCGAGTTCGGCGGTACCCAGGCCTGACTCGGCCACCGGTGCTCCCCGGTGGTCCCGGCACTGTCCGGGATCCGGGATAATCGGTGCATGAGTGAACGTCCGCGGCTGACCGTGCTCTCCGGCCCCTCCGGGGTCGGCAAGAGCACGGTCGTCGCTCATATGAGGCAGCAGCACCCCGAGGTCTGGCTCTCGGTGTCGGCGACCACCCGGCGCCCCCGGCCAGGCGAGAAGGACGGGGTCCATTACCACTTTGTCGACAACGACGAGTTCGACAAGCTGGTCGCCAATGGCGAACTGCTGGAGTCGGCCGTCTTCGCCGGCAACCGGTACGGCACTCCCCGCGCCGCGGTGGAGCAGAAGCTGGAGCGCGGCGAGCCGGTGCTGCTGGAGATCGACCTCCAGGGCGCCCGCCAGGTCCGCGAGTCGATGCCCGAGGCGCAGCTGGTCTTCCTGGCCCCGCCGAGCTGGGAGGAGCTGGTCCGCCGGCTCACCGGCCGCGGCACCGAGCCGCAGGAGGTCATCGACGAACGGCTGGCCGCGGCCCGGGTGGAACTGGCCGCCGAGCCGGAATTCGACACCACGCTGGTGAACACCTCGGTCGAGCAGGTCGCGGCCGAGCTGCTAGCCTTGCTCGGTGTAGTCTGACCTTTTCTTTTCCACCCTTTCGGAAGGTTCTAGCGTGTCCTCTTCGATGACCGCGCCCGAGGGCATCATCAACCCGCCGATCGACGAGCTGCTCGAGGCCACCGACTCGAAGTACAGCCTGGTGATCTACGCCGCCAAGCGCGCGCGTCAGATCAACGCCTACTACTCGCAGCTCGGCGAGGGTCTGCTGGAGTACGTCGGCCCGCTGGTCGACACCCACGTGCACGAGAAGCCGCTGTCGATCGCGCTGCGCGAGATCAACGCCGGCATGCTGACCGCCGAGGCGGTCGACGCCGCCTGACGGCGGTCCGTCACCCGACGGCCTTCCGAGGGGCCCACCGGATCACTCCGGTGG
>NZ_JBHYKG010000552.1:0-2520 GCF_042741245.1 Kitasatospora sp. NPDC058965 | reverse complement strand
GCCGACGGGCCGTCGGCACCGGCGGTCGCGCGACCGGGCTACCGGCCCGTGTCGGGCTCGAACCGGACGACCACGGCCTTGGAGGTCGGCGTGTTGCTGATGTCCGCGGTCGAGTCCAGCGGGATCAGCACGTTGGTCTCCGGGTAGTAGGCCGCCGCGCCGCCGCCGGCGACGGGGTAGGCGACCAGCTTGAAGTGCGGCGCGCGGCGCTCGGAGCCGTCCCGCCACTCGCTGACCAGGTCCACGTGGTCGCCCGCGGTCAGGCCCAGCTCGGCCAGGTCGTCCGGGTTGACCAGCACCACCCGGCGGCCGCCGGTGATGCCGCGGTAGCGGTCGTCCAGGCCGTAGATCGTGGTGTTGTACTGGTCGTGCGAGCGCAGCGTCTGCAGCAGCAGCCGGCCCGCCGGGACCTCGGGGGCGGTCAGCGGGTTGACCGTGAAGTTGGCCCGGCCGGTCGCGGTCGGGAAGGACCGGCTGTCCCGGGGCCCGTGCGGCAGCGCGAAGCCGCCCGGCACCCGGACCCGCGCGTTGAAGTCCGCGAACCCCGGCACCACCCGGGCGATCCGGTCGCGCACCGTGTCGTAGTCGTCCGCGAAGTCCTCCCACGGCACCTGGTCGTCGGCGCCCAGGGTGGCCCGGGCCAGTCGGCAGACGATCGCGGTCTCGGAGAGCAGCCCGGGCGCCGGCGGCCGCAGCCGGCCCTGCGAGGAGTGCACCATGCCCATCGAGTCCTCGACGGTGACGAACTGGTCGCCCTTGGCGGTGCGGTCCCGGTCGGTGCGCCCCAGGGTGGGCAGGATCAGCGCCCGCGCCCCGGTCACCACGTGCGAGCGGTTCAGCTTGGTGGAGACGTGCACGGTCAGCCGGCAGCGCTGCATCGCGGCCTCGGTCACCGCGGTGTCCGGGCTGGCCGCGACGAAGTTGCCGCCCATCGCGAAGAAGACCCCGATCTTCCCGTCCCGCATCGCCCGGATCGTCTCCACCGAGTCGTACCCGTGGTGGCGCGGCGGCCGGAACGCGAACTCGCGCTCCAGCGCGTCCAGGAAGGCGGTGCCGGGCCGCTCGAAGATGCCCATGGTCCGGTCGCCCTGCACGTTGCTGTGCCCGCGCACCGGGCAGACCCCGGCCCCGGGCTTGCCCACGTTGCCGCGCAGCAGCAGGAAGTTGACCACCTCGCGGATGGTCGGCACGGCGTGCTTGTGCTGGGTCAGGCCCATCGCCCAGCAGACGATCACCTTGCGCGAGCGCAGCACCAGCTCGGCCAGCTCCTCGATCTGCGCCCACTCCAGACCGGTGGCGGCCAGCACCGCCGCGCGCTCGGTCGACTTCGCCTCGGCGGCGAACTCCTCGAAGCCGTGGCAGTGCTCGGCGACGAACGCGTGGTCCACCGCGTCCGCCGCCAGGATCCGCTGGTTGAGCGCGCGGAACAGGGCCAGGTCGCCGCCGAGCCGGATCTGCAGGAACAGGTCGGTCAGCTTGGTGCCGTGCCCGACCAGCCCGCGCGCGTGCTGCGGGTTCTTGAACCGCTCCAGCCCGGCCTCCGGCAGCGGGTTGACGCTGACGACGGTGGCCCCGGCCCGCTTGGCCCGCTCCAGCGCGGAGAGCATCCGCGGGTGGTTGGTGCCCGGGTTCTGGCCGGCCACGATGATCAGGTCGGCCTGGTACAGGTCCTTGAGGCTGACGCTGCCCTTGCCCACGCCGAGCGTCTCCACCAGCGCCGAGCCGGACGACTCGTGGCACATGTTCGAGCAGTCCGGCAGGTTGTTGGTGCCGAGCCGGCGGGCGAAGAGCTGGTAGGCGAAGGCGGCCTCGTTGCTGGTGCGGCCCGAGGTGTAGAACGCCGCGCCGTCCGGGGTGTCCAGCGCGCGCAGCTCGCCGGCCACGATCTCGAAGGCCCGCTCCCAGGAGACCGGGGTGTAGTGGGTGGCGCCCTCCTCCAGCAGCATCGGCTCGGTGAGCCGGCCCTGCTGGCCCAGCCAGTAGCCGGAGCGCTCGGCCAGCTCGGCCACCGGGTGCGCGGCGAAGAAGTCGGCGGTGATCCGGCGCTCGGTGGCCTCCTCGGCCACCGCCTTGGCGCCGTTCTCGCAGAACTCGGCGGTGTGCGGCTTGTCCGGCTCCGGCCAGGCACAGCCGGGGCAGTCGAAGCCGCCGTGCTGGTTGACCTTGAGCAGGGTGGCGACCGCGCGGCGGGCGCCCATCTGCTCGTTGGCCATCCGCAGGCTGTGGCCGACCGCGGGCAGTCCGGCCGCCGCGTGCTGGGGCGCGCCGATCGCCGGGTCGTCCTGGCCGGGATCGCGCTGCGGGGCCTGCTTGGCCATGACTGCCAACTCCTCGTGTTCCTCGGACCGCGTCGTCGCCGGCCCTGCCCCCATCCTTCCACCTGCCCTCCGGAACCGACCCGGGCCCGGGCCCGGGCCCGGGCCCGCGGCCGCCGCCCGGCGGCGGGACCGGGCGTCGATCCGGCCGACATTCGCCGCGGTCATCCCCCCGGCAGTCACGTAGACAAATCAACGCGCCCAC
>NZ_JBHYKG010000551.1:0-2523 GCF_042741245.1 Kitasatospora sp. NPDC058965 | reverse complement strand
CCGGCCGTCGGGTGATCCCCACCCGCCCAGGGTGTCATGCCTAGGGCCTTTTTTACACGTGAAAAAACGGCCCTCGGCGGTGACGAACTGTCAAACGGTGAGCTCAGTGGCTCAGCGCTCGACCTCGCCGCGGATGAACTTCTCGACGTTCTCCTTGGCCTCGTCGTCGAAGTACTGCACCGGCGGCGACTTCATGAAGTACGAGGAGGCGGAGAGGATCGGGCCGCCGATGCCGCGGTCCTTGGCGATCTTCGCGGCGCGCACCGCGTCGATGATGACGCCGGCCGAGTTCGGCGAGTCCCAGACCTCGAGCTTGTACTCCAGGTTCAGCGGAACGTCACCGAAGGCGCGGCCCTCGAGGCGGACGTACGCCCACTTGCGGTCGTCCAGCCAGGCGACGTAGTCGGACGGGCCGATGTGGACGTTCTTCGCGCCCAGCTCGCGGTCGCGGATCTGCGAGGTGACGGCCTGGGTCTTGGAGATCTTCTTGGACTCCAGGCGCTCGCGCTCGAGCATGTTCTTGAAGTCCATGTTGCCGCCGACGTTCAGCTGCATGGTGCGCTCGAGGATGACACCGCGGTCCTCGAAGAGCTTCGCCATCACGCGGTGCGTGATGGTGGCGCCCACCTGCGACTTGATGTCGTCGCCGACGATCGGCACGCCGGCCTCGGTGAACTTGTCCGCCCACTCCTTGGTGCCGGCGATGAACACCGGGAGGGCGTTCACGAAGGCGACCTTGGCGTCGATGGCGCACTGCGCGTAGAACTTCGCGGCGTCCTCGGAACCCACCGGGAGGTAGCAGACCAGGACGTCGACCTGGCGGTCCTTGAGGATCTGGACGACGTCGACCGGGGTCTCGTCGGACTCCTCGATGGTCTCGCGGTAGTACTTGCCGAGGCCGTCGAGGGTGTGGCCGCGCTGCACGGTGACGCCGGTCGGCGGCACGTCGCAGATCTTGATGGTGTTGTTCTCGCTGTTGCCGATGGCGTCGGCAAGGTCGAAGCCGACCTTCTTGGCGTCGACGTCGAACGCCGCGACGAACTCCACGTCGCGGACGTGGTAGTCGCCGAACTGCACGTGCATCAGCCCGGGGACCTTGCCGGCCGGGTCGGCGTCCTTGTAGTACTCGACACCCTGCACCAGCGAGGCGGCGCAGTTGCCCACGCCGACGATGGCTACGCGAACCGAACCCATTCCGGTTGCTCCCTGTTCTCGTGAGGCGCGCCGTGGTGCGGCGCCCCTCGTCCTGCTCTCTTCAATGTGACTGTCTGACGGGCGCGCACTGCGCCCATTTCCGCCGCGTGGCAAGGGCAACACGCGGTGGCGGCACTCCTAGGTGGAGCGCCCCGGGCGGTCGTACGGTGGCCGGTCCGGGTCGGGGGACCCGTCCTGGTGGCCACGGCCGTCCGAAGACTGTGGGGTCGCGGGCCCGGTGGCGGTGCGTCCGCTCCGGTTGGCCCGCTCGGTCTCGATCAGCTCGTTCAGCCAGCGCACCTCGCGCTCGACCGATTCGAGACCGTGCCGCTGCAGTTCGAGGGTGTAGTCGTCGAAACGCTCCCGGGTGCGGGCGAGCGAGGAGCGCATCCGCTCCAGCCGCTCCTCCAGCCGGCTGCGCCGGCCCTCCAGCACCCGCATCCGCACTGCCCGGTCGGTCTGGCCGAAGAAGGCGAAGTGCACACCGAAGTGCTCGTCCTCCCAGGCGTCCGGGCCGGAGTCGGCGAGCAGCTCCTCGAAGCGCTCCTTGCCCTCCGGGGAGAGCCGGTAGACGATCTTCGACCGCTTGCCGTTCAGTGCGGTGGCCGGCACGTACTCGGTGTCCGGGTTGTCCTCCACCAGGAAGCCCTGGGCGACCAGGTTCTTCAGGCAGGGGTACAGGGTCCCGTAGGAGAAGGCGCGGAACGATCCGAGCAGGATGTTCAGCCGCTTGCGCAGCTCGTACCCGTGCATCGGGGCGTCGTGCAGCAGGCCGAGGACGGCGAACTCCAGCACACCCGATCGCCTGCTCATCCTGCCCACCCTCCGTTCTCCACCGAGGTATGCCGTACTGATGTATCGGCTCGATATATCGAGAACGATAGGCCGGGGTCACGATTGGGGCAAGAGGGGCACGGGTGAATGTGATCACAAGAATTCGGACGACGGTCACGCAGGGTTCGCCCTGGGCCGTCCGGGGGCTCCGGTCAAGGCCAACTCGGGGGTTCTTGGCAACGGGCATGTAATGATCTGTCAGCTCTTTGTGACGGATTGACCCGTTATGCCGGAAATACGTCTCATTTGGCCTGCGTACGCTGTCGCGTGTGCACGAGGACCACCTCCGGGGAAGCGGCCGCTTCGCGGCCTGACGGGCGGCCCAGGGCATCGCAAGCAGATCCTGCTGAGCAGGCTCCCCGCCTGGCCTAGGAGTAACTGGACTATGAGCGAACACCGGCGCCGGTCGCCCCACGGGGGCGGCGGTGAACAGCCGCCCGGCGGGCCGGGCGGTCAGCGCCCGTATGCCTACGGGACTCCGCAGGAGGGTGCGCC
>NZ_JBHYKG010000550.1:0-2527 GCF_042741245.1 Kitasatospora sp. NPDC058965 | reverse complement strand
GACCAGGACCCTGGTCCTGGTCAGGGGTCGGCTCCAGGGCCCTGCCCGGGCCGGGTGGGCGGCTGAGAGAATGGCCCACGAACAACAGTTGCGGCGCGCCGGCGAGGGCCCGGGGAACCGGCCGCGGAGGGGAACTTGCCAGCATGCCGACACGCCTACCGCGCCTACCGCGCCCGTTCGTCCCCGACGCCCTGCTCTGGTCGCGCAACGAGGCGCTGGTGGCCGTCGGGGCCGCCGTCGTGGACGTCCTCGGCTACACGATCGGGGGCCTGGACCAGAACTACCCGGTCGCGCTGCTCGGCCTGGTGCTGCTGGTGCTCACGGCGCTGCCGCTGCTCACCGTGCGCCGCTACCCGCTGGCCTCGCTGGCGTCGGTCCTGACCCTCGGTCTGGTGATGGACCTGAGCGTGTCGGTGACGAACCACTTCAGCCTCACCTTCGCGGTCGCCCTGTTCGGCTTCGCCCGCTCGCGCGGCCCCGTTCAGACAGCGGTGGCGGCCCTCGCCGCCGCCACGACCTCGCTGATCGGGCGTGGGCAGCCGATGCCGCCGCCGGTCGGCTCGCTGACGGGCAACCTGGCCGCGGCCGGCCTGATCGTCGTCGGGGCCATCGCCTTCAACCGGTACCAGCGGGAGGTCGAGGACCGGCGCAGGCTCCTGGCCGACCAGGCACTGGCCAGGGAACGCCGGCGCATCGCACGGGAGTTGCACGACATCGTGGCCCACCACATCACCACCATGCAGCTGATGGCCGGCGGCGCCAGGGCCAACCTGGGGGGCGACACCGAGGTGGTGCGCGACGCGCTGACCACGCTGGAGGGCTCGGGGCGGATGGCGCTGCGCGAGATGCGCCAGCTGCTCGACGTGCTGCGGGCCGGCGACGAACCGGAGGAGGCGCTCGCGGCGCCGCAGCCCGGCACCGCCGACCTCGCCCGCATCGTCGACGAGTCCCGGTTGGCCGGTCTGCCCACCGAGCTCACCGTCCACGGCCGGGAACGCCCGCTGCCGCCGAGCACCGGCCTGACGGTCTTCCGGATCGTGCAGGAGTCCCTCACCAACGCCCGCAAGCACGCAGGTCAGGCGCAGGCGCACGTCCGACTGACCTACCGGGCGGACCGGATCACCGTCGAGGTGCGGGACAACGGCACGGGTGTGCCGGCCGGCACCCCGGCGGGACCGGACGGCGACCAGTCCCGGACCGGGTCCGGCTCGGCGGGGCGCACCGGGTACGGTCTGATCGGCATGCAGGAACGGGTCGCGCTGCAGGGCGGCAGCCTGCGGACCGGCCCGCTCGACACAGGCGGGTTCCGGGTGGCGGCCAGCCTGCCACTGGCACCGGTCGAGGGAGAGGAAGCGCCGGCATGACGGGCGGTACGACGGCTGCTGCGGCCGGAGCTGCGGCACCGATCAGGGTGCTGATCGCGGACGACCAACCGCTGGTGCGGCGCGGCCTGGCGCTGATCCTGGGCCCCGACCCGGCGATCGAAGTGGTGGCCGAGGCGGAGCACGGCGAGCAGGCCCTCGCCCTCGCCCACGAGCACCGGCCCGACGTCGTGGTGATGGACATCCGGATGCCGGTCCTCGACGGCGTCGGGGCGACCGAGCGGCTCGCGCGGGAACTGCCCGACTGCCGGGTGCTGGCGCTGAGCACCTTCGACCTGGACGAGTACGTGGTCGCCGCGCTGCGCGCGGGTGCCTGCGGGTTCCTGCCCAAGGACGTCTCGCCGGAGGAACTGCTCGCCGCGGTGCGCACCGTGCACACCGGTGAGGCCGCGGTGGCGCCGCGTCTGCTCACCCGGCTGATCTCCACCTACATCACCGCGCCGCACCCCTCCCGGCCGCAGGCGCCGGTAGCGGGCACCGGACCGGGCGAGCTGACGCCCCGCGAGGTCGAGGTGTGGCGCCTGCTCGCGACCGGGCTGGACAATGCCGAGATCGCGCGAGCCCTGGAGCTCAGCGTCTCCACGGTGAAGAACTACATCACCAGCATCTTCGGCAAGCTGAGCGTCCGGGACCGCGCCCAGGCGGTGATCGCCGCCTACGAGTCCGGCCTGGTCGAGGCCCGCCCGGCGACCACCACGGCTTCGGCGGCTCCGACGGCTTCGGCGAACTGACGCCCCGCCGCCGGGCGGCGGACGGGTCGGCAGGAAGGTGTTCCACGACGGACTCCACTGATGACGACCCCTGAATCCGGCCACACCCGATTCGGGTGATGGCCAGGCCTGCCCACCTGGATTCTCCAGCCACAGGTCGACATGCGGAGGTGAGTGCGACACGCTCGGGGCAGCCGTTCAGTACGTGTCGGCCTCAGTGCCGTAGCTGTACTCGGAGACGAGGTCGTCCCGGCTGTCGGAGAGGTGCGCCGTGTCGCCCTTGTCGTTCCAGATGGCACGTCCGCTGTTGTGGGAGTAGCCGCCCCAGTCGACGTGGACCTCGTTGGTGTAAATGCGGATCCGCTGACCGGCCTTGAGCGTGGTGCCGGGCGGGAAGGAGAAGTTCAGGCCCGGGTCGTCGGCGAAGAGGAGCCA
>NZ_JBHYKG010000549.1:0-2536 GCF_042741245.1 Kitasatospora sp. NPDC058965 | reverse complement strand
GGGCCCGGCTCCCGGTGGGCCCCGGGGGGGGGTCCCCCTGCGGGGGGGGGGCGGCCCGGGGGGCGCGCGCGCCCGCGCCCCCGCCACCCCGGCGGTGTCGGCCGTCGCAGCGCCACTGGTGCCCGGCGGCTCCGTCCGACACCTCGATCCTGCGCGGGCCCGCCAACAGATCGCGCACAGCTCGCCAACGGGACGCCCCGACGAGGCGGGCACCCGGCCTGACCAGGACTGTTGCGCTCGCCGGCAGCCATGGCGAGGGGCCCGGAAGCGCGTACGGGGCCGCCGCACCGGTGCCGCGGCGGCCCACCCGTCAGCGGTACCCGCGGCCCGGCAGGGTGAGCAGGGCGAGCAGGGCGGCCGCGGCCGCGAGAACGGCGGCGGTGGTGAGCCCCGTGGCGGAACCGGTGTGCAGGGCGTGGACCGCCGCCAGGGCGCCCGGTCGGGTCTGGGTGCGGGCGGCGTCGGCCGCCGCGTTGGCGGTTACCCCGCCGATCAGCACGATGCCGAGCGACATGCCGAGCGAGCGGGCACTGTTGAGCCCGGCCGGGCGGGCGCCGCGCTCGCCCAACTCCCCGCGCGCGTAGGCCGTCGGGACGGTGATCGCGCCGCCGGCGCCGAACGAGAGAAGCAGCAGCGGCGGCAGCAGACCGGCCGCGTAGCCGTCCACGGGTTCCGCCCGCGAGATCCACCACAGGCCCGCCGCGGCGCAGACCGCCGCGCCGAGCGCGACCCAGCGGATCCCGATCGCCCGCGCCGCCTGCGGCAGGACGGCGGCGGCCACGACCGTCGCCACCGCCGAGGGCAGCAGGGCCGCGCCGGTCTGCAGGGGCGAATAGCCGTACACGGACTGCAGGACGAGGGTGAGGCTGAAGTACGAGCCGAACAGCGCGCCGGCGAGCAGCGCCACCACCGCGTAGGCGCCGAAGCGGGTCAGCATGACGCGGGCCGGCTGCCGCACGAACGCGCTGCCGGCCGCTGCCACCGCGAGCAGCAGGGCGGCGCCGAGGAACCAGAGCACGACCTGCACCGGCGGGGTCTCGCGGTCCAGCGCCCGGGCCAGGCCGCGGGAGAGCAGGAGCAGCGCGGCGCTCCCGGCGAACCCGCTCACCAGGTCGAGGCTCCGCCTGGTCCGGCCGGTCTCCGGCAGCGTCACCGCCGCGACCACCGACAGGACCAGGCCCGCGACCGCGAAGACCAGGAAGCACTGGCGCCAGTCGGCGACGTACTCCACCAGCAGCCCGCCGAGCAGCACCGAGGAGGCGAACGCCGCGACCGGCGCGGTGAAGTAGCAGCCGAGCGCGATCCGGTGCACCCGGGGCGAGACCGCGGTCCGCTCCAGCAGCGCCAGCGCCCCTGCCGTGCTCAGCGCCGCGCCGACGCCCTGGCCGGCCCGCGCCGTCAGCAGCCAGCCGACCGAGTGGGCCTGCGAGGCGGCGAACGAGGCCAGCGTGAATCCGCCGATGCCGATCAGGTGGACGAGCTTGCGGCCGGCCACCTCGCCGAGCCGACCGGCGACCAGCGGCAGCGCGCCGAGCGGCAGGGTGTAGGCGGTCAGCAGCCAGCCCAGGGAGGAGACGCTCAGGAACAGGTCGTGCTGGATCTGCGGCAGCGAGATGTTCGTCGTGATCACCCCGAGCACCAGGAGCGCCTGGGTGAGCACCAGCGCGGCGATGCCGAGCACCTGGGCGGGCGTCACCGCGGTGCCGTCGGGCGGGCCCGCGGGCTGCCCGGACACCGGCGGCTGGTACGGCGCGAAGTACGGCTGACCGGTCATGCGACTCCCCCCGGGGTCCGGCGCGACGCGAACAATCCTGTCCCCGCCCGGCCCCCGTCACAAGTGTCGGTCCGTCACCGATCGGCTACAACGCCGTCGCAGGCGGGAGCGGATTCTCTCCATCCGCTCCGGCGCCCGGGTGGACCGTGGTCACCCGGACGGTCTATCAGGTCGGGCAACAGGTCGCTCCTGTGACGGTGAATGAGGTGACGTACGTATCCCGTGGCGTCGTCGAACCGCGGGTCGCCGACGTGCAGGGGCTCTCCCGGGCGGTGGAGGACGTGGCGGGGAACGTGGTGCGGAACGCGTCCGCCTGCGTCTGCGCCTGCGCACTCCTGGGCGCGGACTGCCCGGAGACGGCGAACCCGAGCCGGCGGCGTCCCGACGAACCCGGCCGACAGGGAGTTCAGCGTGTACTACAGCAGTGGCAACTACGAGGCGTTCGCCAGGCCGCGCCGGCCGGAGCGGGCGGAGCGGGTGAGCGCCTGGTTCGTCGGAGCGGGCCTGGCCTCGCTGGCCGGCGCGGCGTTCCTGGTGCGGGACGCGCAGGTGCCCGGCGAGCGGATCACGATCCTGGAACGGCTCAAGCTGCCCGGCGGCGCGCTGGACGGGATCAAGGAGCCGGCGAAGGGCTTCGTGATCCGGGGCGGCCGGGAGCTGGAGGACCACGTGACTCCTCCCCGGCGTAAACGCCGGGGCTTCTCGCTAAGCCGGGTTGGCCTCGCGACGGACCAGCCCGGCCCGTAGAACGTTGATGGCTCC
>NZ_JBHYKG010000548.1:0-2538 GCF_042741245.1 Kitasatospora sp. NPDC058965 | reverse complement strand
GAGCAGCGGGCGGCACGCTCAGTGGGCGCCGAGGCGGCCGGCGGCGAGGGCGGAGGTGAACGCGGCCCAGGCGGCGGGGGTGACGGCGAGATGGGCGTCGGGGGTCTTGGTGTCGCCGACGAGGACGAGGTCGGGGAGGTTGGTGGCGATGCGGACGCACTGGCCGCCGCCTGCATCGCTGTAGCTCGATTTGAACCAGTTCGCTGCCGCCAGGTCGAGAGTCATTCCCTGTACTCCTTCGAGGTCCTCTTCAGCCATGCCAAAGACTCGTCTGGACTGAGTGCGAATGTCCGGAGCTGATCATAGACCAGGGCCAAGTTGCTTACCTCCTTCGGCTTTTCGACCAAGCGCCCACATCGGAAGCCTTCGCAATAGGCCACACGCGGACCGTCATCGAAGTTCAGGATGGTCAGGGGTCCTCCGAGGGCGCCGTGCGACCGTTCTAGCGGCAGGATCTGCACATGCGCGTTCCGACCGTCTGCAACATCGACTAGGCCCTCGACCTGGCGCTTCATCACCGAAGGGCCACCGACCATCTGCCGCACCGCAACCTCGTTGAGGACAGTCCAGACGAATGGCGGGTGGGTGCGCGAGAGAATTGCCTGTCGCTGCTTCCGGATCTCCCAGAGATCCCGGAGTTCCTCCTCCGTCGCGCGAGGCGACCCGAGACGGAACTGCGCCAGCGCGTACTCCTCGGTCTGCCACAGACCTGGGACGACTGTGGCATAGGTGTCATGCGCGTTGGCCTCGGGCTCCAACTCCTTGTACCGCCGGGCCCAGTCCGCAACGCCTTCTGTCTCCACCAGCGGATAGAGCCGCGTGAAGATCCCCCGCGCCTTCGGCAGCGCCCGGTCCAACAACCCCGGCAGGTCCGGCGGCGGGGTCCGCGTCCCGGTCTCGATGTTCGAGATGTGCGTCTTGCTGTACCGCACCACCTCCGCCAGTCCTCCGACCGACAGCGACGCGTCCTTCCGGTGGAACCGCATCTCCGCACCGAAGAAGTCCCGGCTCGACCGCTCGGGGTACAGCTCCCGCTCCTCGATGCCCATCTTCCGAACCTCCGCCGTTCCCAGGGCCCTTGCGTACGTTCCCGTCACGCTGCGCACGTGGCGTGACTGTTCACGGTAACCGCGAGGAGCGACGATCGGGGCACGGACAGTGAAAAATCCACCCGGAGCCCGACGTGACCGTTCCCAACCCCTTCGCCTCCCGCATCCTCCCCGAGTGCAGCTGCCCCGCGGACTGCGGCGGCCGTCCCGAGGCGGGGCGGCCGCTCCACCCCGTCCACCCGGAGGTCCGACCCGGCGGGCGCACACCGCCACCGGTCCCGTACCTGCCGCGCACCCGCGGGGAGTTGGTCCACGACGCCCTCAACAACCGCACCGGGGTGTTCATGGGGCGGATCGGCAAGGCCTACTACCTCCGGCCCGAACGCGGTGGCGCGGAGTGGGAGGCCGACCCCCGCTGGCTGCAGCGCCCCGACGAGAGGACCTCGCGATGAACCGACTCCGCGCCCAACTCAGGCTCGCGATCACCGAGTTCGAGCACGCCACCGCACACCTCGACCTCCCGGACCCGGTCGAGGGCTGGCGCCTGACCCCGGCCGGCGAGGTCCGCATCCAACTGCGCCCCTTCCTCCCCTCCGAACTCGTCCGCCTCGCCCGGGCCCTGGAGGAGTCCGCGCCGTGAGCACCAAGCTGCAGGCCTGCGCGGTCTCCGTCGCCGCAGCCCTGCCCATCGGCGCCGTCCTGCTCTGCCTCGCCCTCCCGCCGGTGGACACCCCCGACCGAACCCAACCCGCCGAGCGCCACACCCCAGGACCTGCGCCGGGCCGGCATCGGCCCGTGCACGGGCCGTTCGGACTGGCCGGCCGGTTCCCGTGAGGCGATCGCGGGACGGCATCCGCCCGTGCGGCCGGAGGAATCACCGGTCCACGAGTCCGAGCCGCCTGGGAACCACCGAAAATCCGACACCCGGAGCCGGTGCCGACGGGGCGAGGAATTCACCGTCCCACCAATTTCGGAATTCCCGGGCCGGCCCCCGGAGCATCGGGTCGGCAGCGGAATTCGCGCGGGTGCCCACCGTGCGCCGTGCGGCCCACCGGCACCTGCGGCGGAGGGCTCGACCAGCCCCGCCGGCAGGTCGAGCCCCGGCGCTGTCGTCGGCGCCACCGCACCGCGGGGCTCTCCGGGTCGGATCTCAGGGGCACGTCAGGGGCACATCAGGGATGGGAGTGCGTTACCCGAAAAGGCATTCCGGGAAGAATTCTCCATAGATCCACCAGGAAACCCGGAGCGAGTCGGAGGGATTCGCACGGCCAAGACTTGGGGGGCTTCATGGCTGCACTGATCGACGTTTTCAAATTGTTCCTGCTCGGCGGTATGGGCGCCTTCGGCACCGCCGCCGCGACCAAGCTCAACGACCCCTGGTCGATCGTGGTGGCGGTGCTCACCGCCGCGATCCTGATCGTCACCGTCTTCGCCTGGCTGTTCCCGATGCACTGAGCAGTCCTCGCCCCGCGGTCGCCCTGCCCGACGG
>NZ_JBHYKG010000547.1:0-2583 GCF_042741245.1 Kitasatospora sp. NPDC058965 | reverse complement strand
GTGACCAAGGACGGTCTGCTGCACGAGAACGACGGGAACTACGACACCGGCAGCTGGACGGGGTGGAACAACGTGGGCGGCAGCCAGATCGCGACCCTGACCGCGGCCACCACGGGTACCACGGTCCACCTCTACGCGGGCACCACGGACGGTCTGTTCCACACCGCGGACAGTACGGGCAACGGTCAGTGGAACGGTTGGAGCACCCAGCCGGGCAGTCTCGTCGACCAGCTCGACGCCCTGAGCGACAACCAGACGGTGCACCTCTACGCCCACACCACCGACGGCCAGACCCACAGCGAGGACGTCAACTACAGCAACCCCGGCACCGCCTGGAACGGCCCGACCTGGTACACCTTCTGCCCCCCCGCCGGTCCCACCACCCCCCCCCCCCCCGGGGGGGGGCCCCGCCCCCCGGGCCGGCCCGCCCCGAGGCTCCTCCGTGCCCCTAAGGACATGCAGTGAAGCGTCTCGCCACCCTCGCCGCGGCCGGCCTGCTGGCCGCGACCGGCGCCGCCGTCGGACCGGCCGCCGCACCGGCCACCGCCGCGACCACCCCGCCCGTCGTCCGCGTCATGCCACTGGGCGACTCCATCACCTGGGGCGTGGGCAGCGCCGGCGGCAACGGCTACCGCGGCCCGCTCGCCAACCTGGCCGCCGGCCAGTCCCGCTACACGGTCGACCTGGTCGGCACCATGCGCAACGGCGACATGGCCGACTCCCAGAACGAAGGCCACAGCGGCTACACCATCGACTCGCTCCGGGCCGGCGTGGACCGCTGGCTGGCCATGGACCGACCCGACGTCGTCCTGCTGCACATCGGCGCGAACGACCTGGACCACGGCACCCAGGCCGGCGCCGCCGACCGTGCCACCGCGCTGGTCGACCAGATCTTCGCCGACCGGCCCGGCATCACCGTCATCATGCAGGGCCTGGTGCCCACTTCGCCCGGCCTGAACAACCAGCTGACCGCGAGCCAGATCGCCCAGTACAACGACCAGCTGCGCCGGCTCGCCCCCACCGAACAGCAGCAGGGCAAGCACTTCACCTTCGTCGACGCACCTGCCCTGGTGCCGTACAACGCGCCGAACCCGGAGATGGCCGACGGACTGCACCCCAACGACCTCGGCTACGCCCGGATGGCGCAGACCTTCTACACCCCGCTCGACCAGGCCTACACCAACGGCTGGTTCACCGGCGGCGCGCCGCTGCCCGAGGGTCCGCTGCTCACCTCGGCGATGACCGGGCACACCGTGCACGTCTACCGCGTCACGCCGGACGGTCTGCTGCAGAGCAACGACGGCAACTACGACACCGGCAACTGGTCCGGCTGGACCCAGCTGGGCGGCAGCCTGGTGGTCTCGCTCACCGCCGTCGCCACCGGCGACACCGTCCACCTCTACGCCGTCACCCAGGACGGCCTGTTGCACACCACCGACCGGAACTACGCCACCGGCGGCGACTGGAACGGCTGGCGCTACCTGCCCGGCAGCCAGATCGAGAGCCTCACCGCCGCGGCCACCGGCGACACCGTCCACTTCTACGCCGTCCTGCGCCAGAACGGCGTACCCCGCACTTCCGACCAGAACTACGACACCAACGCCTTCACCGACTGGCACGACCTCGGCGGCAGCCAGATCTCCGAACTGGTCGCGGCCACCACCGGCACCGACACGGTCCACCTCTACGCGGTGACCCAGGACGGCCTGCTGCACACCGACGACGGGAACTACACCGCCGGCACCTGGACCGGCTGGAACGACCTGGGCGGCAGCCAGGTCACCTCGCTCGCCGCAGCCACCACCGGCACCACCGTGCACCTGTACGCCGGCACCCAGGACGGCCTGTTCCACAGCGCCGACGGCGACTACGCCACCCCCACCGCGCAGTGGGACGGCTGGTCCTACCGGCCCGGCAGCCTGGTCGCCCACCTCGCCGCCTCCGCCGACCGCCAGTACGTCCACCTGTTCGCCTCCACCACCGACGGCATGACGCACAGCCAGGACGCCGACTACGGCCAGTCCACCTGGAACGGCTGGTACACCCTGTGACCGGCCCGGACCCGCAGCCCCGACCCCTCTCTTCCACAAGGACGTTCACCATGCCCAGGAACCGCCGCAGCACGCTGGTCACCGCCCTGGCCGGCGCCTCGCTCACCGCGCTCGCCTGCGCCGCCACCCTCACCGGCTCCGCCCAGGCCGCCTCCGTCAGTACCTGGGAGAAGGTCGCCCAGTGCGAGAGCGGCGGCAACTGGCAGATCAACACCGGCAACGGCCTCTACGGCGGCCTGCAGTTCATGGCCAGCACCTGGCAGGCGTACGGCGGCACCACCTACGCGCCCCGCGCCGACCTCGCCACCGAGCAGCAGCAGATCCTCATAGCGGAGAAGGTGCTCCGCGCCGCCGGGCCGGGACAGTGGGACTGCGCGGCGCAGGCCGGGCTGACGAACGACGGGGTCGACCCCTACCCGACCACCCCGCCGTCGTCCCCGCCGCCGGTGCCGGGTGCGCAGTCGGGTCAGACGGCTTCGGTGATGATCAACGGGACGGCGCACGTGTTCGAGGTGACGTCGGACGGGCACCT
>NZ_JBHYKG010000546.1:0-2615 GCF_042741245.1 Kitasatospora sp. NPDC058965 | reverse complement strand
GGCCACGACCGCCGTACCGGTCAGGTAGTACGCCATCCAGGCCCGGACGGTGCTCAGGTACTCCGTCGAGTTGTTGTACCCGAGCACGGCCCGGTCGAGCTGGGCCGGCACGGACAGGTCCCGCCCGCCCGCGCAGAGGTAGCGGCCTGCCGCCAGTGCCGCGTCCCAGATGTTGTTCGGGTCGGCCCGGCCGTCGCCGTTGCCGTCCGCGCCCCAGACCGCCCAGGTGGAGGGGATGAACTGCATCGGCCCGACGGCCCGGTCCCACACCGAACTGCCGTCGTACCGGCCGCCGTCGGTGTCGGGGATGGCGGCGAAGCCGTTCCCGTCCAGGACCGGGCCGAGGATCGGCGTGTACGTGGTGCCGGTGGCGTCCACCGACCCGCCGTCGGCCTGGCTCGACTCCACCTGGCCGATCCCGGCGAGCAGTTGCCACGGCAGGTGGCAGCCGGGCGCCGAGACCGCGAGCGAGGCCTCGGCCTTGCGGTAGGCGTCGAAGACCGTCGACGGCAGCCGCGGCCCGCCCGTGGGCTGGACCGCGGGCGGCTGCGGGCCGGGCCCGGGCGTCGGGAGCGCCGCCACCGGCGGCTGCGGGAGCGGCCGGGCGCCGCCGCCGTCCAGCGGGGGTCCGCCGGTCGGCAGGGCCGTCGGCGCCTGACGGTCCACCACCACGGCGGTCGCCCCGCCGACCTGGGACGCCGACAGCGCCGACGACGCCATGGGCGCGGTCGGCGCCGTCACGGCGGCCAGCGCCACCACCGCCCCTGCCGCCCGCAGTTGCACTCGCTTGCCTATTCGCCCCACCGGTCGGGCTCCCCTCTGTGGATCTTGCGGCCAGTCCTTGGACGAACGGACGCCGCTTCAGGTTCCATGTCGGAGCCGTCAATCCGAAATCCGGACACCGGTGCTGGTGACGTGCGGGGGCAGGGCTGGGCGCGAGCGCCCCGGTCGCGCCGCCGTACGGGTGCCGGCGTAGCCGCGGGCGGGGTGTCACGCCGCGGCCGGGCGCCGGCTCCCCGGTGTCAGGCCTGCCGCGCGCACGCGGCGAGGCGGTCGGCGAGCGCGGTGACGAGGTCGCGCAGTTCCTCGGGCCCCTCAATGACGAACGGCCGGTCGAGCGCGGCGAGGACCGGCGGCAGCCAGTCGAGCCGCTCCGCCCGCAGCCGCACCCGCAGCCACCGTTCGGTCGCCGGGTCCTCCCCCGCCCCGGGCGCGATCTCCGCCACGGTCGCCACGGTGGCCGGCAGCCGGGCGCGGACCTGCTCGACCGTCCCGTGGATCCGCAGGCGCACCTCGTGCCGGTACTCGGCGGCGGCGAACCCGGACAGCACCCGCTCCGCCGCGCCGGCCCCGTCCGGTGCCTCGAACTCGCCGGGCAGGGTCCGCAGGTGCGCGATGCGGTCCAGCCGGAGGGTCCGGTCCTCGCCGATCCCGGCGTCCCGGCCGGTGACGTACCACCGGCCCGCGTGGGCGACGATCCCGTACGCGTGCAGGGTGCGCTCGCTGAGCCGTCCCGCCCGGTCGGTGTAGCGGAGCGCGACCGGGCGGCGGTGGCGGACCGCGTCGGCGAGCGTGAGCAGGGTCGCGGCGTCCGGGGCCTCGGCATCGCCGGGCCGGTCCGTGACGGCGAGCGCTTCCAGCAGGGTGTCGAGCCGGGCGGCGAGGTGCTTGGGCAGCACCCGCCGGATCTTCGCCGCCGCCGTCTCGCTCGCCGTGCGCTCCGCGGTCGCCAGTCCGGCCCGCCGGCCGGCGAGCAGGCCGAGCAGCACGGCCAGCGCCTCGTCGTCGCTGAGCATGAGCGGCGGCAGCCGGTACCCCGGGCCGAGCCGGTACCCGCCGTAGCGGCCGCGCACCGATTCCACCGGGATGTCCAGCTCGATCAACTGCTCCACGTACCGCCGCACGGTGCGCCCCTCGACCCCGAGCCGGTCGGCGAGTTCGGCCACCGTGCGGGTGCCGCCCGACTGGAGCAGTTCGAGGAGGGTGAGGACACGGCCGGTGGGTCGGGGCATGCGGACCAACCTAGCGCGAATAGTGGACCGGTTCTGTCCCCTATTGCTCCTAGCCTGCGACGTGCACACCAACGGCACGGCCAAGGAGAACCCCGTGGACTTCGTCTCGATCCGCATCATCACCGCCGACGTCGCGCGCCTCGTCGCGTTCTACGAGCGGGCCACCGGAGCCCGGGCCGACTGGGCCACCGAGGACTTCGCCGAGCTCCGGACCGCGGGCGCCACCCTCGCGATCGCCGGCACCCGCACCGTCCCGCTGTTCGCCCCGGGATCCGCCCGGCCGGCGGCCAACGACAGCGTGATCACCGAGTTCCTGGTCGACGACGTGGACCGCGTCCACCGGGACCTCACCGGCTTCGTCGCGGACTTCGTCGCCGGCCCCACCACCATGCCGTGGGGCAACCGGTCGCTGCTCTTCCGCGACCCCGACGGCAACCTGGTCAACTTCTTCACGCCCGTCACGCCGGCGGCGGTCGCGAAGTTCGGGCGCTGACGCCGCGCCGCGCCCGGACGAGCCGTGCGCGGCCTTTCGGAGCACGGGTGGCCTTCCGAGCCTTGCGCGGCCTTCCGAAGCACGGGTGGCCCCGGGCCGGAGCCCGGGGC
>NZ_JBHYKG010000545.1:0-2635 GCF_042741245.1 Kitasatospora sp. NPDC058965 | reverse complement strand
TTTCACAAGAGTTTCACCAGTGACTGCTTGCATTCTTTCCAGTACTCATGGGCACAATCTGACCCATTCATGCCAGGTCATGACAGGGAAGCCGCAGGTCAGACAGTCCTCGGGGGTTGGGCTGGACAGGAGAGCACTACCGTGAAGTTCCGCGCCAAACGCTCCACCGCCGGGATCATGACGCCGGAGCAGGAGGCGAACGCCGGTCACACCGCCCCATCCGTCGACGCGTCGCCCCGGGTGCCGCCGCAGCAGCCCGCCGGGCCGCGGTCGGCCCCGCCCCCGCAGCAGGACGCCGCCTTGATCCGGGCCAGCGCGGCCCTGGTCGCCCCGTACGCGGACCAGCTGCCGGTCTTCTTCTACAGCACCCTGTTCAACCGCTACCCGCAGGTGCGCGAGCTCTTCCCGCCCGACCTGAACCCGCAGCAGGACCGGCTGGTGCGCGCGCTGCTGATGATCGTGGAGCTGGTGGACGACCCGGCGAACCTGGTCGCGTTCTGCTCCCACCTGGGCCGCGACCACCGCAAGTTCGGCACCCGGAGCGCGCACTACGGCGCGGTCGGCGAGGTCCTGCTGGCCACCCTGGAGCACTTCGCCGGCCCCGCCTGGACGCCGGAGGTGGCCGCCGCCTGGACCCGGGCGTACACCACGGTCGCCGAGGTGATGGACCAGGCCGCCGAGGCGGACGCCAGGGTCAACCCCGCCGCCTGGGAGGCGCGGATCGTGGCGCACCGCCGACACGGTCAGGACCTGGCCGAGTTCACCGTCCGCCCCGACCACCCGTTCCCGTTCACCGGCGGACAGTACGTCAGCATGGAGACCCCGTGGGCCCCGCGGGTCTGGCGCTACTACTCGCCCGCCAACGCGCCCAGACCCGACGGCACGCTGACCTTCCACGTCCGGGCCGTCACCGGCGGCCGGGTCAGCAACGCGCTGGTGCGCCGGGCCGCCGTGGGCGACACGGTGCGGCTCGGCCCCGCGCAGGGCGACATGGTGCTGGACCCCCGCTCGCCGCGCGACGTGGTCTGCGTGGCCGGCGGCACCGGCCTGGCCCCGGTGCGGGCGCTGATCGAGCAGGCCGCGCTGGACGGGGTGCGCCGCCGGATGGACGTCTTCCTGGGCAGCCGCACCGCCGCGGACCTGTACGGGCTGGACGAGCTGCTCAGCCTGGGGCAGCGCCACCGCTGGCTCCACGTGCGGGCCGCGATCGCCGACCAGGACGCGCACGAGGGCCCCGGCTACCTGCCCAAGGTGCTCGCCGAGGCCGGCCCGTGGGACCGGCACGACGCCTACCTGGCCGGCCCCGGCCCGATGATCGTGACGGCCGGCCGGGTGCTGATGCGCGCCGGGATGCCGCTGGAGCGGATCCACCACGACCCGTTCGTCACGCTCGAAGAACCGACCACCTGAGGACGCCCCCGTGACCCAGCCACACCAGCACTTCGGCTCGGCGGGCGAGCACCAGCTGCAGCGCGAGCACGGCACGGCCGACCGGGCCGCCGAGTTCTACCGTCGTCAGGTCCGCCCGCACCTGACGGCACAGATGCGCGACTTCATCGCCAAGCAGTCGATGGTCTTCCTGGCCAGCGCCGACTCCGGCGGCGCCTGCGACGCCAGCTTCCGGGCCGGGCCGCCCGGCTTCGTCCAGGTGCTGGACGACCACACGCTGGCCTACCCCGAGTACAAGGGCAACGGCGTGCTGGCCAGCGCCGGCAACATCACCGAGAACCCGCACCTCGGCCTGCTCTTCATGGACTTCACCCACGAGCACCTGGGCCTGCACGTCAACGGCACCGCCCACCTGCGCCCCGACTCCGCGCTGCGGCTGGCCCACCCGCAGCTCCCGGTGGAGACCGCGCCCGGGCGGAAGGTGGAGTTCTGGGTGCACGTGAGCGTGGACGAGGCGTACATCCACTGCTCCAAGCACATCCCGCACCTGGTGCCCGCCCCGCGTCCGCGGCTGGAGCGGGTGCGGGACGCCGAGTTCTTCCACGTCGAGCCGGTGCCGCCGACCCCGGCGCGGCCGAGCTGGGCGGCACCGGCCGCCGCGGCGTCGGTGGCCGCGGCCTCGGCGGCGGCCGACGGGGAGCGGGAGCCGGTGCGGGTCCCGCCGCCGCGGCGCGCCTGGCGGTTCGGGGTGCGGCGGGCCTGACCGGTGCGGAGTCGGCGGTGCGTCAGCCGCCGCTTCCCCCGATGTTTCTGATGTGACGAGTGTGACATGAGAGGTTGATGAAGAGTTAGTTGCCCCATGTGATCAGTGACCCGTACGGTTCGGTCGGGTCCTGTGTGCAGGTCCCTTCACCGACGGTCACGTTCTTGACCGGTTTGCATCGGTTTCATGGGGGTTCAGAAGCGCATGCGCGCAACAAGCAGGTGGCTTTCTGCTGCCCGGGGGCGGGTGACGGGCCGGAAGAGCCTGGTCACCGTCTCGCTGGTGGCAGCACTGTCGATGGTGGCGCCGATGGCGCACGCGGAGACGGTGGTGGGCGGGTACCACTACAAGGGGAAGGTCTGGGCGGCGGATCCGCTGCCGAAGTCGCCGAAGGTGGCCGGGCACAACGCCGGCGCCTCGGCGAAGCCGCCGGTGGTGGCGGAGCCGAAGGGCTCGCGGGAGTTGAAGCCGCATCAGGTGGCG
>NZ_JBHYKG010000544.1:0-2651 GCF_042741245.1 Kitasatospora sp. NPDC058965 | reverse complement strand
CGTGGTGCTCCCGGTGGCGCTGGTGCTGTAGCCGGCGGCGGTGATGTTGGCCTGGACGGCGTTCTCGGTGGCGTCGCTCGGGTAGCCGGAGGTCATGACGCCCTCGTAGAAGGTGCCGGCGGCGCCGTTGCTGTTGTCGCCGCCGATGCCGAGGATGATCGCGCCCTCCTTGTGCATCGGGTTGTAGCCGTTGACGTTCGGCCGTGGTCCGCTGTAGTCGGTGGCCAGGCCGCCGGACTGGGCGTTGCCGGAGCGGATGGCCCACTGGTTGGACTCGCCCTTGACGATGGCGGTCACGAAGCGGTCGCTGATACTCGGGTCGTTGGCGTTGTAGCCGGCGTTCACGCCGGAGAACAGGCCGTTCTCCTGGTCCGCCATCACCCACGGGCCGTTGCCGCTGCCGTAGCCCCAGACCTTGATGTTGCCGAAGTAGATGGCCTCCATGGTGCCGTTGCCGTCGTCGTGGTTGGTGGTCTCGGCGTTGCCGTAGTCGAAGCAGCAGCCGCCGTTGTAGTGGCTGCCGTCGAAGATCGCGTACATGCCCTCGGGCTGGTCGCCGGTGGCGATGCCCGAGGTGTGGTCGTTGCGGTAGCCGGTGCCCTGCGGGATGTAGACGCCGTAGGCCGGGTGGCCGCCCACGGTGATGGGGGCCGCGGTGGCGTTGGCGAGGTTGTCCGGGTTGGGCGCCGCCCCGCCGCCGGGGCCCTGGGTGAGGTGGTTGCCCTTGCCGGACTGGTCGTAGATGACGGTGATGACGCAGCTGGTGCCCGCACAGAACGCGTCCTGGGCGGCGGCGTCGGCGTAGCCGCCGGTGCTCAGCAGGCCGATGTCCTTGGCGGCACCGTCCGAGGCGCGCCTGACCTGGTACAGCGCGCCGGAGTACCCGGCGTACAGGGCGCGGGTGGTGCTGTGGGCCGCGACGCAGGGGGTGCCGCCGGCGGCGTAGATGTCGCACGGCCCCTGGGCGGCGGCCTGGGCCGGGCCGGTGGCGGCCCCCGTCGTGACGAGAGCGCCGAGCACGATGACCGCGGCGGCGCCCGCACGGGTGAGGGCGTGCGGGCGAACTGGCTGCCGGAGGAGGCGCCATGGGCGGAACTTGCTCATCTGGATTCTCCCTGGAGTAGCGCAACCGGGTGGATTGTTAGCGCTAACACTCCACGCCGTCGTCCTGGACTGCCGGGTCGCCGGACGGGGGTGGGGTGTTCTGGGAGGAGACGGTGCAGCCCGGCCGGATGGCCTGTCAAGTAGGACGACAGAAAGGCATGGTGACGAACCATCGGACCCGGCGGGCCGATCACGGCGCCCGGCTGCGGTTTCGGGCATCGGGGCCTGAAGCTTTCCGAAACTACCTCGAAACCTTCTACCGCGTCTTGACGGTCCCGGGCGCCGCCGAGTTACCTGGGGCTGTCGGGGCACCCCCGCCGAGCGCCGTTGCCGGACGGCGTCGCACCCGTGCCCCCGTTCCCCGGATCGACGGTCGCAGCGCGGCCGTCGCGCTCTCGCGCCATGCCCGCGGAGCATCGCGGGCTCGCGCCTCCCCCCACATGCACAGGAGGTCGACCATGCCCCTCGGCAGGATTCGCACCGCACTGCACCGTACTCGAACCGTCGTCGCTGCCGCGACACTGGCCCTCGCCGTCGGCACGCTGGCCGCAGCCCCGCCCGCCATGGCCGCGGGCAACTCGCTGAAGGCGGCCGCAGAGGCGGACAGCCGGTACTTCGGCACCGCACTGTCCGACGGCGACCTCGGAGTCGGCGGCGAAATGACGGTCGCCAAAGCACAGTTCGACATGCTGACGCCGACCAACGAGATGAAGTGGGACACCACCGAGCCGTCCAACGGCTCGTACAACTTCGGACCGGGCGACCAGCTCGTGCAGTTCGCCCAGGCGAACGGCATGCGGGTGCGCGGGCACAACCTGGTCTGGCAGAACCAGCTGCCGGGCTGGGTCTCGGGCCTGCCGCAGAGCCAGGTGCGCGCCGCGATGGAGGCGCACATCACCACCGAGGCCACCCACTACAAGGGCAAGGTCTACGCCTGGGACGTGATCAACGAGCCGCTGAACGGCGACGGTTCGCTGGTTTCGGACGTGTTCTACCAGGCGATGGGGTCCGGCTACCTGGCCGACGCGCTGCGCACCGCGCACGCCGCCGACCCCGACGCGAAGCTCTACATCAACGACTACGGCATCGAGGGCCAGAACGCGAAGAGCAACGCCCTCTACAGCATCGCCCAGTCGCTGATCGCGCAAGGCGTCCCGCTGGGCGGCATCGGCTTCGAGAGCCACTTCGTCGTCGGCCAGGTCCCGTCGGACATGCAGGCCACCATGCAGCGGTTCGCCAACCTGGGCCTGGACGTGGCCGTGACCGAACTGGACGACCGCACCCAGACGCCCGCCAGTGGTGCGGCCCTGCAGCAGCAGGCCGGCGACTACACCACCGTGGTCAAGGACTGCCTGGCGGTCTCCCGCTGCGTGGGGGTGAGCCAGTGGGGCGTGGACGACGCGCACTCCTGGATCCCCGGCACGTTCCCCGGCTACGGTGCCGCCACCATGTGGGACGGCAACGATCAGCCCAAGCCGGCCTACGCCGCGGCGCTGGCGGCCCTGGGCGGCTCGGGCGGGGGCGGCGGCGGTGGCGGCGGTACGAGC
>NZ_JBHYKG010000543.1:0-2683 GCF_042741245.1 Kitasatospora sp. NPDC058965 | reverse complement strand
CGCGCTGGCGCCGGGGCGGGCCCGGGCGGGGGGGGCCCCCGCCACCCCCCAAACCCGCGCAGGCGGGGCCGGCCCCCCGCAAAAACAACCCCGCCCCCGCGCCCCGGGCCACTGGCACCGACTACGAGCGCGGCTTCTCGCGCATCTCGTAGGTCTCGATGGTGTCCTCCACCTTGATGTCGTTGAACGACCCCAGGGTGACACCGGCCTCGAAGCCCTCGCGGACCTCGGTCGCGTCGTCCTTGAAGCGGCGCAGACCCTCGATGGTGAGGCTCTCCGCCACGACCTTGCCGTCGCGGATGAGGCGGGCCTTGGCGTTGCGGCGCAGGATGCCCTCGCGGACCAGGACACCCGCGATGTTGCCGAACTTGGAGCTGCGGAACACCTCGCGGATCTCCGCGGAGCCGAGGCGCACCTCCTCGTACTCCGGCTTGAGCAGGCCCTTGAGCGCGGCCTCGATCTCCTCGATCGCCTGGTAGATGACCGAGTAGTACCGGACGTCGACGCCCTCGCGCTCGGCCGCCGTGCGGGCACGGCCCTCGGCGCGGACGTTGAAGCCGATGATGATCGCGTCCGAGCCCATCGCCAGGTCCACGTCGGACTCGGTGATGGCACCCACACCGCGGTGCAGGATCCGGAGCTCGACCTCGTCGCCGACGTCCAGCTTGACCAGCGCGTCCTCGAGGGCCTCGACCGAACCGGAGACGTCACCCTTGATGATGAGGTTGAGCTGCTGGATGCTGCCGGCCGCGATCGCCTGGTCGATGTTCTCCAGCGAGATGCGCATCGGCCGCTTGGCGAACATGGCGTTGCGGTCACGGGCCGAACGCTTCTCGGCGATCTGGCGGGCGGTGCGGTCGTCGTCGACGACGATGAAGCTGTCGCCGGCGCGCGGCACCGAGGTCAGACCGAGCAGCAGGACCGGACGCGACGGACCGGCCTCCTCCACGTTCTTGCCGTTCTCGTCGAGCATGGCGCGGACGCGGCCGTGGGCGTCGCCCACCGCGATCGAGTCGCCGACGCGGAGGGTACCGCGCTGCACGAGCACGGTCGCCATGGCACCGCGGCCCTTGTCGAGGTGGGCCTCGATGGCGATGCCCTGCGCGTCCTGCTCCGGGTTGGCCCGCAGGTCCAGCGAGGCGTCCGCGGTCAGGACCACGGCCTCCAGCAGCTGGTCGATGTGCAGGCCCTGGCGGGCGGAGATGTCGACGAACATGGTGTCGCCGCCGTACTCCTCGGCCACCAGGCCGAACTCGGTCAGCTGTCCGCGGACCTTGACCGGGTCGGCACCCTCGACGTCGATCTTGTTGACCGCGACCACGATCGGGACACCGGCGGCCTTGGCGTGGTTGAGCGCCTCGACCGTCTGCGGCATGACACCGTCGTTGGCCGCGACCACCAGGATCGCGATGTCGGTGGACTTGGCACCACGGGCACGCATGGCGGAGAACGCCTCGTGACCCGGGGTGTCGAGGAAGGTGATCTTCCGGTCCTCGCCGTTGACGTCGGCGGTGACCTGGTAGGCACCGATGTGCTGGGTGATGCCACCGGCCTCGCCCGCGACCACGTTGGTCTTGCGGATCGCGTCCAGCAGTCGGGTCTTACCGTGGTCGACGTGACCCATGACGGTCACCACCGGCGGACGCGGCAGCAGCTCGCTGTCCTCGCCCTCGTCGGCACCGAAGTCGATGTCGAACGACTCCAGCAGCTCGCGGTCCTCGTCGTCACGGCTGACGATCTCCAGCACGAAGCCCATCTCCTGGGCCAGCATCTGGAGCGTGTCGTCCGAGACCGACTGGGTCGCGGTGACCATCTCGCCGAGGTTGAACATCACCGAGACGAGCGCGGCCGGGTTGGCGTTGATCTTCTCGGCGAAGTCCATCAGCGACGCGCCGCGCGACAGCCGGACCGTCTGGCCGTTGCCACGGGGCAGCATCACACCGCCGACGGACGGGGCCTGCATGGCCTCGTACTCCTGGCGCTTCGCCCGCTTCGACTTGCGACCGCGCGCCGGGCGACCGCCCGGGCCACGACCGAAGGCGCCCTGCGTGCCACCACGGGCACCCGGACCACCGGGACGGCCGCCGAAGCCACCGGGACGGGCACCGCCGCCACCGAAGCCGCCGCCGCCACCGGCGCCGCCACCCGGACGGGGGCCGCCGAAGCCGCCGCCGCCACCGGCCGGACGCGAGCCCGGACCGGCCGGACGACCGGTGAAGCCCGGACGGGCGCCACCGGCACCCGGGGCACCCGGACGGCCGCCGGGGCCACCCGGACCACGGCCACCGGGGCCGGGGCGCGGACCGGTACCCGGGCCGGGACGCTGCGGCATCATGCCGGGGTTCGGACGCGGCATGCCGGACGGGCTCGGCGCACCGGGGCGCGGCGCGGCCGGACGGGGCATGCCGTCGGGACGGGGGGCACCACCGGGACGCGGCGCACCGGCACCCGGGGCACCGCCCGGACGCGGACGGTCACCGGCACCCGGAGCACCACCGGGACGCGGACGGTCGCCGCCCGGACGCGGACGGTCGCCCGGACCACCCGGACGCGGCGCGTTGCCGCCCGGACGCGGACGGTCGCCGGCACCCGGGGCACCGGCCGGACGCGGCCGGTCGCCCGGCGCGCCCTGACGACGGTCGCCGGGGCGGCCCATGCCGGTGGCGCCACCGGAGGTGAAGGG
>NZ_JBHYKG010000542.1:0-2684 GCF_042741245.1 Kitasatospora sp. NPDC058965 | reverse complement strand
CAGGGCCACGAGCCCCAGGCCACCTGGGTCGCCGAAGGCCACCTGGACGAACTCCGAGCCCGCCTCGCCTGGAGCCGGGACCACCGGCACCTGATTGACCCGGCGGGGTGAACCCCCGCCACCGACAGTCGTCTTGACCGGCCGTCGAGGCAGGCGAGGCAGGTTCACCCCGGGTGGCGGGCGCCGGCCGGGTTCGCGTCCTCGCCCAGGTAGGTGCCGTACCCCTGGGTGACCAACGGGCCGTCGAACAGCAACACCTCGTTGACCAGGCCGCCCTTCTGGTTGCGGTAGTGGATCACCAGGCAGTCGACGCCGACGTAACGGCCGACCACCTCGAAGCGCAGGTCGGGGATGCGGCGCAGCCCCTCCGCCCAGTAGGCCCGGAGCGCCGCCTTGCCGCGGATGACCCCGTCACCGCCCAGGAGTTGGACGGCCACCGGCGAGCGGAACACCGCGTCCTCGGTGAAGTGCGCCAGCACCGCCTCCAGGTCGTGGGCGTTCCACGCCTTCACCCAGCCTTCGACGAACGTGCGCGCGAACTCGTGATCCATGGGCGCATTATTCCCTTCCGCGGACCCTTCCGCGGACCATTCCGTGGGCCCTGCCGCGGCCCGGGCCGGGACGGTACCGGTAGGCCTACCTACGGCTGACTGATTCGCTCAACTCCCGTCGTGCCTAACGTCTTCACCAGCGGAAACGATCCGCATCACGCAGACGGGAGTACTGAGATGAGCAACCTCCAGCACCTGGCCGAGCAGTACATCGCCACCTGGAACGCCACCGACCCGGCCGAGCGCCGCCGGCTGATCGACACCTCCTGGTCCGTCGACGCCCGGTACAGCGACCCGCTGGTCGAGGCCGCCGGGCGGGACGCGGTGGACGCCACCATCGGCGCCGTGCAGGCGCAGTTCCCCGGGCTGGTGTTCAGCCTCGGCGAGGCCGGGGTGGACGCCCACCACAACCAGGCCCGGTTCACCTGGAACCTCGGACCGGCCGGCGCCGAGCCGCTGGTGGTGGGGTTCGACGTGCTGGTGGCCGACGCGGACGGCCGGATCGCCACCGTGCTCGGCTTCCTGGACAAGGTCCCCGCCACCCTCTGACGCACCGTCAGAGCAGGTCGGGAGGGCGCCGGTCCACCGCGCGGCCGGCGCCCTCCCCTCCTGTCCCCTCACTTCCCCTCACCCCGAAGCGCCCGAGGAGGCACCCCCGTGACCACCGTCCTGTCCCGCCCGCTGCCCGCCAGCGACACCCCGGCCGCACCGCGCCGCGGCCTGCTGCCGGTGGTGCTCACCGCGACCTTCATGACCGCCCTGGACTTCTTCATCGTCAACGTGGCGATACCGTCGCTGCAGACCGGGCTACGGGCCGGGCCCTCCGCCGTGCAATGGGTGGCGGCCGGCTTCGGACTGGCCCTCGCGGCGGGCCTGGTGCTGGCCGGCCGGCTCGGCGACCGGTTCGGGCGGCGCGCGATGTTCGCCCTCGGCCTGCTGCTCTTCACCGTCACCTCGGGCGCCTGCGGGCTGGCCACCAGCGCGGGCGTGCTGATCGCCGCCCGGGTGCTGCAGGGCCTGGCCGCCGCGCTCACCGGCCCCCAGGTGCTGGCCGTCCTGCGCACCGCGTACAGCGGGGCCGCCCAGGCCAGGGCGTTCGGCGCGTACGCGATGACGTTGGGCATCGGCGCGGTGCTCGGCCAGTTGATCGGCGGGGCGCTGATCCAGGCCGACCTGTTCGGACTCGGGTGGCGGAGCTGCTTCCTGATCAACGTGCCGGTCGGGCTGGCCACGCTGGCCCTGGTGCGCCGCTGCGTCCCGGAGTCCCGGGCCCCGCAGCGGCCGGGGCTGGACCTGGTCGGCACCCTCCTGGTCAGCGGCGCCGTCACCGCGCTGGTACTGCCGCTGATCCAGGGTCAGGCGCAGGGGTGGCCGCGCTGGACCTGGCTCTGCCTGGCCGGTTCGGCCCTGCTGTTCGCCGTCTTCGCGGTGCACCAGCTCCGGGTGGCCGTCGAGCCGGTGGTGGACTTCCGCCTGCTGCGCGACCGTGTGGTGGGCCTGGGCATCCTGGGGCAGCTGGTCTTCAACCTCGGTCAGGCCTCGTTCTTCCTCGTGCTCGCCGTCTACCTGCAGCAGGGCCACGGCCTGACCGCCCTCGGCTCCGGGCTGCTCTTCACCGCGATCGGCGGCGGCTACCTGCTCACCTCCACCGTGGCGCCCCGGGTCTCCGCCCGGCTGGGCCGCCAGGCGATCGCGCTCGGCGCCGTGGTGCTCGCGGCGGGCCTGGGTCTGATGGTCCTCGCCACCCAGCAGGTCGGCACCGCAGGCAGCGCCTGGTGGCTGGCGCCCGGCCTGTTCGTGGACGGGCTCGGCATGGGCCTGGTGATCGCGCCGCTGACCACCGTCGTCCTGGCCGGGGTGCGCCCGCAGCAGGTCGGCTCGGCCGCGGGGGTGCTCTCCACCGTCCAGCAGGTCGGCAACGCCCTGGGGATCGCGCTGCTCGGCAACCTCTTCTACGGCGCCGCGGGCCACGGGTTCGACCACGCCTTCGGCATCAGCCTGCTGGTGCTGGTGGCGCTGGAACTGCTGCTGGCGCTGCTGGTCCAGGCACTGCCCGGCCGGCCGGCGGGCACCGCATGACCAGTGCCACGGTCGTCAGGAAATGGCAGTGACCCACCGGGGCCGGCTGAGGGC
>NZ_JBHYKG010000541.1:0-2696 GCF_042741245.1 Kitasatospora sp. NPDC058965 | reverse complement strand
CCGCCCCCGCGAACGGGGGCGGCCACCGCCGGGAAGCGCGCGGGCTCAGGCCTGCACGGCCGCCTTCAGCGCCTCGGCGCGGTCGGTCCGCTCCCAGGTGAAGTCCGGCAGCTCGCGGCCGAAGTGGCCGTAGGCGGCGGTCTGCGAGTAGATCGGGCGCAGCAGGTCCAGGTCGCGGATGATCGCGAGCGGGCGCAGGTCGAAGACCCGGGTCACCGCCTCCTGGATCTTGAGCACCGGCACGGTCTCGGTGCCGAAGGTCTCCACGAACAGGCCCACCGGCTCGGCCTTGCCGATCGCGTACGCGACCTGCACCTCGGCGCGCCGGGCCAGGCCCGCGGCGACGATGTTCTTGGCCACCCAGCGCATCGCGTACGCGGCCGAGCGGTCCACCTTGGACGGGTCCTTGCCCGAGAAGGCGCCGCCGCCGTGGCGGGCCATGCCGCCGTAGGTGTCGATGATGATCTTGCGACCGGTCAGACCGGCGTCACCCATCGGGCCACCGATCTCGAACCGGCCGGTCGGGTTGACCAGCAGGCGGAAGTCGGAGGTGTCGATGGTCAGGCCCTGCAGCTCCGGCTCCACCACGAACTCGCGGATGTCGGGCGCGAGCAGCGAGTCCAGGTCGATGTCGCTGGCGTGCTGGGTGGAGACCACCACGGTGTCCAGGCGGACGGCCTTGTCGCCGTCGTACTCGATGGTGACCTGGGTCTTGCCGTCGGGGCGCAGGTACGGGATGGTCCCGTTCTTGCGCACCTCGGTCAGCCGGCGCGCCAGGCGGTGCGCGAGGGTGATCGGCAGCGGCATCAGCTCGGGCGTGTCGTCGCACGCGTACCCGAACATCAGGCCCTGGTCGCCGGCGCCCTGGCGGTCCAGCTCGTCCTCGTCGCCCTCGACCCGGTGCTCGTGCGCGGAGTCGACGCCCTGGGCGATGTCCGGCGACTGCGAGCCGATGGACACCGACACGCCGCAGGAGGCGCCGTCGAAGCCCTTCTTGGAGCTGTCGTACCCGATCTCGAGGATCTTGTCGCGCACCAGCTGGGCGATCGGCGCGTAGGCGGCGGTGGTCACCTCGCCGGCGATGTGCACCTGGCCGGTGGTGATCAGGGTCTCGACCGCGACGCGGGAGGTCGGGTCGTCCTTGAGCAGGGCGTCGAGGATGGTGTCGCTGATCTGGTCAGCGATCTTGTCGGGGTGCCCCTCGGTGACGGACTCCGAGGTGAACAGGCGGCGAGACACAGCGCTCCCTGGGGTTGCAGCGGCTGCTGACTGAACGCTCCCGGCCGGGCCGGGGCATCCGGAAAGACTTGATTCCTGGAGTGTAACGGTCAGCTATCGCCGATCAATACTCCCCACCACCTTCTTGGACACTCTGTCTCGCATGACGGGATCTTCCGAGGTCAGCGGCCCCGGTCAGGCGAACCGCGCGGCCACCAGGTCCCAGACGACCTCGGCCAGGTCCTCCTTGGGGCCGTCCGGCACCACCGTCTCGGAGCCGTCCGCGCCCAGTACCACGGCCGCGTTGGTGTCGGTGCCGAAGGCCTTGGTCTCGCCGACCTCGTTGACCACCAGCAGGTCGCAGCCCTTGCGGGCGAGCTTGGCCCGGCCGTTGGCGAGCACGTCGTCCGTCTCGGCGGCGAAGCCCACCACCAGCTGCCCCGGGCGGGACCGCTCGGCCGACAGTTCGGCCAGGATGTCGGGGTTGCGCACCAGCGCGACCGGAGCCGGCTCGGTGCCCTCCACCTTCTTGATCTTCCCGGCGGCGTAGACCGCCGGGCGGAAGTCCGCCACCGCGGCCGCCATCACGACCACGTCCGCGTCCTTGGCCGCCAGCAGGGCGGCCTCGCGCAGCTCCAGCGCCGAGGAGACCCTGACCACGTCCACCCCGGCCGGGTCCGGCAGCTCGGTGTTGGCGGCCAGCAGCGTGACCCGGGCGCCGCGCGCGGCGGCGGTGCCGGCCAGCGCGTAGCCCTGCTTGCCGGAGGAGCGGTTGCCCAGGAACCGGACCGGGTCCAGCGCCTCCCGGGTGCCGCCGGCCGAGACCACCACGTGACGGCCGGTCAGGTCCGGCTCCGCGATGCCGCGGGCCAGCACCCGGCGGCAGGCGGCGAAGATCGCGTCCGGGTCGGGCAGCCGGCCCTTGCCGGTGTCCTTGCCGGTCAGCCGGCCGACCGCCGGCTCCAGCACCACCGCGCCGCGCCGGCGCAGCGTGGCCACGTTCTCCCGGGTGGCCGGGTGCTCCCACATCTCGGTGTGCATCGCGGGCGCGAAGACCACCGGGCAGCGGGCGGTGAGCAGGGTGTTGGTGAGCAGGTCGTCGGCCAGCCCGTGGGCGGCCTTCGCCATGATGTCGGCGGTGGCGGGGGCGACCACCACCAGGTCGGCCTGCTGCCCGATCCGCACGTGCGGGACCTCGTGCACCCGGTCCCAGGTCTCCACCGCGGCCGGCCGGCCGGACAGCGCCGCCCAGGTGGCCTCGCCGACGAAGTGCAGCGCGGCCGCGGTCGGCACCACGGTGACCTGGTGCCCGGACTCGGTGAACCGGCGCAGCAGCTCGCAGGCCTTGTAGGCGGCGATCCCGCCGCTGACGCCGAGGACGACCCGGGGCTGGTTCTTGGTGCTCGTCTCAGTCACACCGTCACCTTAGAGGCAGCCCCGCCGGGAACGGCCGAGGGGCCCACCGGAGTGATCCGGTG
>NZ_JBHYKG010000540.1:0-2741 GCF_042741245.1 Kitasatospora sp. NPDC058965 | reverse complement strand
CGTTCGAGGTGGCCGACGGTCGCGTCACCAGGATCTGGGTGGTCCGCAATCCGGCGAAGCTGCGGCCGTGGCGGCAGGAGGGCTGACCGGTCGACCGGCGGCGCGCTGACGTCCGGTCACCCGGGTCCTGCTCGTCGCGCCGGTCGACGGGGGACGCACCGGCGGCCGGGTGACGGAGGGTCAGGCGAGGCCCAGCTTGGCCTCGATGGCCGCGTTGATCGCGGTGACCACGCGGCCCGCGGTGGCCAGGTCCTCGGCCGGGATGCTGCCGTAGACCTCGCCGACATTGGCCGCGGCGGTGGCGGAGACCGTGTCTGCCAGGCCGGTTCCGGCGGGGGTGAGGGCCAGGTCCGGCCCGGTGTCCTCGATCAGGCCGGCCGACAGCAGCAGGTCCAGTGCGGCCTCGACGCGCTCCGCCTCGATCCTGCCGGCGGTGACGATCCGGTCGGCCAGCTGCGTGCGTGGTGCCGGGGTGCCGATCGAGGCGACCTTCAGGGCGGCCCAGCCCGGGTAGTCCAGGCCGGTCCCCGCCAGCGTGCGGGTGAGCATGGCGCGGTGCAGGTTCTCCGAGCGGCCGAGCAGTTGCGGGTCGAGGGCGGTGCCGACGGTGGTGGTGGACATGGGGTTCTCCTGCTTCTCGTGCGTTCTCGGGTGCGGCGGCCGGGGTTCCGGTGCCGAGTAGAGTTTGGCACTGAGTCTCAATTGTGTGCAAGAACCATTTTCGACTGAGATTCATAGGGATCTCGGCTCCAGCTCCGCCGCTAGGATGGCCGCCATGGACGCCACCCCGGTCGACGACCGCTCCCTCCCGCTGCGCGAGCGAAAGAAGCTGCGCACCCGCCGGGCCCTCGCCGACGCCGCGTTGCGGCTGTTCGCGGCCAGGGGCTTCGAGGCGGTGACGGTGGACGAGCTGGCCGACGAGGTGGAGGTCTCGAAGAGCACCTTCTTCCGCACGTTCCCGGCCAAGGAGGCGGTCGCGATCGAGGCCGAGGCCGAGCTGTGGGCGGCCTGGCTGGCGGTGTTGGCCGCGCGCGAGCCGGCCGGCCTGGTCTTCGCCGGGTTGTGCGAGGCGTTGGCCGCCAGTGTGCAGGCGCTGCCGGGGGACTGGGACGGGCGCTACGTGGCAACCCGCCGCCTGGTGCTGACGGCGGACGCCCTGCTCGCCTACGTGGAGCGCCACCGCCACGAGGTGAAGCGCGAGGCCCGGGCCCTGCTCGCCGGGCAGCTCGGGCTCGACCCGGGCGACGTCCGGCTCCAGGTCCTGGCCGAACTCACCATGACGGCTTGGGCCGTGGCCGCCCGCGACTGGGTGCACCGGGACGGCGAGGGCGGTCGCCCGGCGCTGCTGGCCGGGCTGCGGCTGGCGTTCACGGCCGTCCCGGCGAGCCTGGACCTGGCGGTGGAGTAGGGCAGTCGGACAGCTGCGGGGGGACGGGCGGTGCGCCCGGCGGCGAGGCGGGCGGTGCTACGGGTGGCGCAGCAGGTCGCGCCGGTACCAGGTGCCGGGCTTGCCGTTGAGGTCGACCGGGCCGGTCGCGGTGAAGCCGGTGCGGGAGAGCACCGTCCGGGAGGCGAGGTTCCGGTCGGCGACCGACGCCCGCAGCGTGTGCAGGCCGTGCCGGGCCGGCGCGAGGCGGCACAGCTCCAGGACGGCGGCGGTCGCGAGTCCCCGGCCGGTGGCGTGCTCGGCGACGCGGTACCCGAGCTCGGCGGTGCCGTCGGTGATGCGGGCCAGGTTGAAGCGGCCCAGGACGGCGCCGTCCGGGTCGAGCACGAGGTAGAAGGCGTCGGTGCGGGCCACCTGGTAGGCCAGCAGCGTGGCGAACCGGTCGTCGAAGTGCTCGAAGAACGCGTCGCCCCGGTCGGGGATGACGGCGGCGAAGTAGGCGCGGTTGGCCAGCTCGAAGGCGAGCAGGGCAGGGGCGTGCTCGGGGTGCAGCAGGGTCAGGACGGGCGCGGTGTGGTCCACGGGTGGAGCCTAGCCACGGCGGTCCGGGCGGGCACGGGGGTTTCCGTGGGTACGGCGGTTTCGGTGGGCATGGGGGCCACGGCGGTCATGGCGGTTGCTCGCGGCGGGCGCCTGCGGGTCACTCACGGCGGTTGCTCGCGGCGGGCGCCCGCGGGTCACTCACGGCGGTCACTGCGGGGCGGCGAGCGGAGCGAGCGCGGGCGGGCGCAGTGCCCCGGCGCCGGCCGAGCCGAGCAGCAGGCCGGCCAGGTCGTGCGGGTGGGCCCGTTCGGCGGTCGGCGCCGCGGCCGAGATCCGGTCCAGCCGGAACCCCCGACCGGCCCGCCGGGTGCGGCACCACGCGATGAGGTACCACTTGCCGTCGGCGGTCAGCAGCCCGGCCGGCTCGACCAGGCGGTCGCTCTCCCGGCCGGTCGCGTCGACGTAGCGCAGGCGCAGCACGGTGCCGTCGGTGAGGGCCCGCTCCACCGCGGTCCGGACCGACTCCGCGGTCCGGGCGGGCAGGGCGACGATCCGGGCGGCGAGGCGTTCGGCGGCTTCCGTGGCGGGACCGGTCATCGAGGCCGCGATCTTCTGGGCCGCCGTGCGGGCGGCACCGGCGTACGGCGCCGAGGCGTCCGCGGCGGCGAGCGCGGTGACCAGCGCGGCCGCCTCGTCGGCGGTGAACCGGATCGGCGGCAGGGTCATCGCCGGATCGATCGACCACCCGCCGCCCCGCCCGGTCGTGGTGCGCACCGGGACGCCGGCCTCCATCAGCGCTTGCAGGTCGCGC
>NZ_JBHYKG010000539.1:0-2787 GCF_042741245.1 Kitasatospora sp. NPDC058965 | reverse complement strand
GTCGTGCCCGCGCCGGCCCCCGTGCCGCCGCCGCCCGCGCTGCCGCCGGCGGTGCCGGCGCCCTACCTGACGCCCAGTGGGCCGGTGCCCGCGCCGGTCGGTGCGGGCCCCTGGGGCGCCCCGGTGGCCCCGCCGCGCCCGGAGGTGGCCGACCCGCGCACCGGGGCGCTGCCCGCGCAGAGCGGCTCGTCCGGCGGCGAGGCGGCCACCGCCAAGCTCGGTGCCCGCCGGCACCGCCGCGACCCGGCCCAGGAGGTCCGGCTGGCCGGCGCCCCGGTCGGGATAGGGCCCGGGCCGCAGGCGCACACCGAGCCGGGGGCGGCCACCGGCCCGACCCCGGCCGAGACCGACTGGGTGCGCCGGGCCGCCGCCACCGGGGCGGCGCCCGCGCCGCTGCCGGTGCAGCCGGTGGAGCGCTCGCGCTGGCGGCCCTGGCGGTTCCGGATGTCCAACGACGTCTGGGGCACCCCGCTGGTGGCCGACGGCACCCTGCTGGTCTCCAGCTTCGAGGTGCACGCACTGGACATCGCCTCCGGCCGGCGCCGCTACAAGACCCGGGACGTGGCCTGGGCGGTCGCGGTGGACGCCGGGCGGGTGCACGCGGCCGACGGCCCGCACCTGTACACGGTGGACCTGGCCGACGGCACCGAGCGCTGGCGCACCTCGCTGGACGGCTGGGTCTACTCGCTGGACGCGGCCGACGGGGTGCTCTGCTGCGGGCTGCGCGGCGGCGGGGTGCAGGTGCGCTCCACCGCCAGCGGGGCCGAGCTGTGGCGGGTGGAGGACGCCCAGCAGGACTACGAGAACCCGCAGTCCGGGCCGGCACTGGTCGCCGGCGCGGTCTACTACTACGGCGGCGGGCGGCTGCGCTGCGTGGACGCCCGGGGCGGGCTGCCGCGCTGGACCTTCCCGGTCGGCGACGACGTGCCGTCCCGCCCCGCGGTGCGCGGCCAGACGGTCTACGTGACGGCCGGCACCAGGGTGCTGGCGCTGGACGCTGCGAGCGGGGCGCAGCGCTGGCAGTTCGAGGCGCCGGTGGTGCTGTTCACCCCGCCGACGCTGGACGAGTCGGCGGTGCCCGTCGTCTACGTGGCCGACTACCTGGGCACCCTGTACGCGCTGGACGGTGCGAACGGGCAGGTGCGCTGGCAGGCCCGCACGGCCAGCCGGCAGGGCGCCGAGCCGGTGCTGCTGGCCGGGTCGACCGCGCTGATCGCCAGCGGGGAGACGCTCTACGCCTTCGACACGGCGGACGGGCGCGAGCGCTGGCGGTACGCGGCCCGGGGCGAGATCGTCGGCTCGCCCGCGGCCGCGGACGGGCTGGTCCACCTGGGCAGCCGGGACCACTCGCTGCACACCGTGGACCTGGCCAGCGGGCGGCTGCGCTGGGAGCTGGGCACCAAGGGCGAGCTGACGGGATCTCCGGTGACCGCGGGCGGTCGGGTCTTCGTGAGCAGCAAGGACCGCTGCGTCTACGCGCTGGACGCGGTCTACGGGACGGCGGTGCCGGAGGGGCGGTAGGCGGCGCGCCGCTGACGGGAATTCGGACATAACGGTGAAATGCTGACAAAACTCGGCCCTGGCCGAGTGGCATTCCCGCACGGACGAACCCGAAAGGCAGCCCAGGTGCACTCCACCAAGGACCACACCCGCCCCTTCCCGGCCGGTCCCCGTCCGACCGGGCCCAAGCTGCTCGACCGGCTGCTGCTGCCGGGCGCGGTGGCGCTGGCCGCCGTGCTCGCGCTGGCCGGCTGCACCAGTTCCGGCAAGTCCAGCTCCTCCACCGCCTCCTCGGCCGGGGCCAGCGCCGCGCCCTCCGTCAGCAACTCGCTGCAGGACGACTACCAGCGGGTGATCACCCAGGTGCTGCCCTCGGTGGTGCAGATCACCACCGCCTCCGGGCTCGGCTCCGGGATCATCTACGACGACAAGGGCGACATCGTCACCAACGCCCACGTGGTCGGCACCGCCACCACCTTCCAGGTGAGCCTGGCCAACAGCACCAACCTGCTGGACGCCTCCCTGGTCGGCTCCTACCCGGACTCCGACCTGGCGGTGATCAAGCTCTCCAGCCCGCCCGGCGGCCTCAAGCCGGCCGTCTTCGGCGACAGCGGCAAGGTGGAGGTCGGGCAGATCACGCTGGCCATGGGCAGCCCGCTGGGCCTGTCCAGCAGCGTGACCCAGGGCATCGTCTCGGCCACCGGGCGGACCGTCACCGAGCCGAAGAGCGCCGACTCGCCGGGCGCCACCATCGGCAACATGGTGCAGACCTCGGCCGCGATCAACCCGGGCAACAGCGGCGGCGCGCTGGTCAACCTGTCCAGCCAGGTGATCGGGATCAACACGCTGGCCGCGGTCGACCAGGAGACCAACGGCAGCGCCGCGCCGGGCATCGGCTTCGCGATCCCGAGCGCCACCATCACCAACATCGCGGACCAGCTGATCAAGGACGGCAAGGTCACCAACTCCGGCCGCGCCGGGCTCGGCATCACCGCCCGGACCTTCTACGGCAGCGACTACAAGCCGGCCGGCGTCCTGATCGTCTCCACCACCGCGGGCGGCCCGGCCGCCTCGGCCGGGCTGCAGGCGGGCGACGTGATCACCAAGATCGGCGACACCCCGATCACCACGATCAACTCGCTGACCACGGCACTCGCCTCGCTCACCCCCGGCAGCAAGGTCACCGTCACCTACGTGCGCAGCGGCCAGACCAAGACGGCCGACGTCACGCTGGGCACGCTCGGAGCCTGATCCGGCGTCGCAGGGGCCGAAGGACCGGTCCGGCGG